>DAOVJH010000079.1 GCA_030673345.1 Pseudomonadota bacterium | reverse complement strand
TACTGCATAGGGAATCGTTTTCGTATCTAAAAACGCTTTTAATTCTTTTGCTTCGATCTCTTCGAAATTAATGCCAACGACAACAGCATTCAAATCATTGTTAGTATGAAAATCGATTAACTCAGGAAGCTCTTTCATGCATGTGCGACACCAGGTTGCCCAGTAATTAACGATTAACCACTTGCCTTTATACTGGTCCAGTGACTGCATCTGGCCATCTGTATCCGGCAGTTCATAATCAACTGCCCTGGCTTCTGTGGCTACGACCAATACCAGAAGGCCAAAAAATAAAACACTAAAAAACAACTTACCCATAACTAAAACCTTCTCTTTACCATGTTTAAGAAAACCTCCGATAAGCCTGCGACACCACACCGCAAACCTATCAGAGGACTATGAACACTTTAGTTTTTTATTAAGGCAGCATGGTGTACGACAATGGAGGACCCATCACTAATCCGCCAATCTCATTATCCAGTGCATACTGCACGATATTTTGCAGGTCACTGTTGATTTCACCAGGCACACTACCTAAAGCAGCTTTTTCAGCATCAGTCATGTCTGCGAACATAGCACCGATCATAAAGGCTGGATCCAGGTAGCTGATAACTAATGATTCAAATAATTCATCACCATCACGGTCTACTCGCTGCACTGAGATCTCACAAGGTAAAGCCGTTGCATGGTGCATACCCGTTCCCATCGCCATCTTCGCATAAAAAGGAGAACATGCTTCGATCACCCAGTTCTTCTCAGGTGCGCCAGGCAGGCCGAGTGGCAAGTGACGGGCAGAACGCCATTTGCTCTTACCCGGTTGACTCATGATAGCCTCAAGATCAGGATCATGTGTACCGGCATCAGCTGTACCATGTATGCTCATGGTATCAATGATTGCCTGGGCAATAACTGATGTTTCACCTTTAGTAAATTCATCACCACCAGACTTGAGGTAAGCAACATGTTTGTAAGGTGATCCATTTGGTGATGCGGCGACTACTTCAAAGATATCTTCAACAGTCTTGTATTTAGGACCAATCATCTTGTCATGCGTGTTGTATTTGAAACCTGCTTCACCAAGTGCTTTATATATCATGGTCTTGAGCTCGCTTTTGACTGCTACTGGCAGAGCAGTAATAGCTGCAGCAAACTCCGGATCCTGCATATCAGGGCTGACCAGCACATCACTAAAGAAGAGGCTGAAAATAGCGTTTGGATCCAGCATATCGATGTAGATGTTTTCATCATCATTCCATGTCGCAACTTCACATGGTAATGCTGGAGCATGGCTATAACCATTTACCACATATTTATCTATATCGTTAGGATCGTTCTTATCGCCGATAATCGGATCTACACCCAGCGCCATCTTGGCGTAATAGCTATTACAAAGGTCCATCACGTTAGCCTTTTTGATACCAGCACCAAGGTCTTCCGGATCGATAGGAAAAGGTGAAGGAATCTGCATAATCGCATCCTCTGGAGCAACGCCGCCTTCAGAACCGCCTACGATCCAGTTAGCAGGAAAACCTGATTCATCGGCATCATTGTATTTTGCTACATACTTTGCGATAGCTTCAGCAACCAGTCTCGCCTTTACATATGTTGCTTGACGGTCGATGTTGCCATATTCATCTTTTACTACCTTGACGTGTGCGACACGTGCAAATGGCGTCATTTGATTGCCATCATCTTCCTTAAAGTCCATACCCGCAAAGCTCGTACTTGCTGACATAGCCAGGCCCATAACGATACCGGCACAGAGTGATTTTTTCACCCAGCCACCGACGTTCGAGCCGGATTTATTTGTATTCATTTTCATATCATTTCCTCAGTTTTTGTCAATTTCATATCGCATAAAGCCAGATTTTTATGGCTATAGCGCAACATTTATTTCAATGTCTGAGGCATAAATTAAACTTGCAGATGATAGATTTCCAGCAAATCGTTCGTCTGAATTCGTGCGTTTAAATAATAAAAAATAATTATTTATTTCAAGCAGATACGAGAGAGGAAAAAAGAGTTTGTACGAAAATGTACGAGATGATTTTAGAGTATTAGTGCGCTTTAAAATGTCGGGGCGAAAAAACTATCTGGAATCGGTTTCTCGTCCCAGCCTTGATAACACAATACCACTATCAACTTTTCGGTGGCGCACTGGTTACTTCGACTTTATACCAGACAGCAGCTGACGGAATTTATCCAGCGCTTCATGAAGTTCTTTGCACTTTGTCGTTTTTGATTTGCCAGCGCTTCTCAGGACAAACTCTGCCGTATCTACCGCTCTCTGACTGCGCGGGTTTTTTGGGCAAAGGTCGATATTCAGGTATTTATCCAGCGTACGTGTAGTCGGGGTCGACTTATCCATGTACATCGGCCAGATCTTGCTCTCTTCAGCCAGGTCGATCTTGGTTTTACCAAGCTCATGCTCCCAGCAGGCCAGCGCCAGATTCATCACCTTGACCACATGTTCTCTTAACAATGATTTTTGGCTGCTGATTTCTGAATCGTTAACATCCAGCGATCCCAGGCTGCCCAGCCCTGGCATGACACCGGGGTTGTCCTTAGCAAACGCCAGCAGGCTGCTGAGTGTTTGCTCCACTGCATTCAGGCGCTGGTCGTTCTGTGATGAGGACGCATCTCCGTTATCCGTTTTGGCATTTAAAGCGATAGCAAATCCACTCTGCCCCATGACATCCAGTGCGTTGATACTGGCGTTACATTGAAATACCTGCCCGTCTTTATGTTTGCAATTAAGCACATGGCGAATGCTGTCCTGCTGAGCGTCACCATTCTCACCCGCTTTTAACAACGAGGCTATATCATCAGTAAACAGGTCATCGATATCCAGGTCGATAATTTCATCACTGCTATATCCCAACAGGCTGGTCGCCCCTTCGTTGAAATATACCGCATCATTATCATGGTCAAAACACATCAATGCACTGTCATCCAGATCGAGCAGACGCTGCAGATCATTGGTACGCATCCTCACCTGCTCTGTCATCGAGTTGAAAGCATCAGCAAATATATGAAATTCTCTCAAACCTTTATTACTGACCGTCAGCTCGAGTTTACCGTTGGTTATACGCTGCATATCATCGATCATGCGGCTTATAGGAGAAAACAGAAAACGGTTAGACAGCCAGAGAGCAAATAACAGCACACTCAGTGACAACAGCAAAAACCCGCTGATGGTGACTGCCTGGGTTTGATTCATTTCCCGATTCAGCTCATTTATATTTTCATAGCCGACGATTTTAAAGGCAGGCGCACCACTGGACGCATGCAAAGTAAATGCCACGGGAAGATGACCACTCGAGACCTTCTGGTCATTACCGTCTAACTGCTCGCCGGACATGGAGTAAAAATGCACCGGCGTTTTTGTGATCTTGCCAATATCCGGAAGATTGAATACCGGGTTAACAACGATCTCCAGGTAACCCACAGGCCGCAGCCCACCGAGCGGAACCAGTGTGGAAAACAGTGGGTCCTGGGCTGACATCCACAGTGCATCGACAGCTTTGAGACGGTCTGATGCTTCCCTGTTACTCACCACTGTCGAGATATAATCAGCCAGATTTTCATCAAGATTTTCTCGGCCGGCACTGCTTTTCGCAATGAGCTCAAGATCCATGTTGTAGACCCTGACTTTATTCAGATCGATCTCATACACGCCGACAAAACCATTGACAAACGGGTCATCGAGCAGCTTGATCAGCTGCTTTTTATTATTAGCATTATCTGATCTGCTGAAAGAATTAACGGCCGAGATCAACTCACGGTTGTGACCGAGTTTCATGCCAAGATCAAACGTATGGTTTCTGACCTTCTTCAGCATTTCCTGTGAGGCGACTTCCATAACGCGCGACAGGCTGTTCATCTGCGCATCGAGCGCTGCCTGTTTAAAGTAGTTGCCCGCAAACAATGACAGCACGATGGCCGTGAAACCAATCATGCTGAAAATAGCAATCGTCGAGGTTTTAATTGAGAGTGATTCGATCTTCATCAATGTAGTATAGGACGCTCTGGGTTTAACAGGATGAAATCAGATCGACTTATTCGGTGACAGCCGGCAAACGTTTCTCAGTCCATTCCTTCCAGCCGCCACGGAACCAGATGAGGTTCTTATAACCCCAACTTTTGGCTTTTTTGATCGAGTCCGAACTCCGAAGGCAACGCGTGCCATTGCAGTAGAATAGGATTTCCCTGGATTTATCCGCTGAAATAGACTCGAGATCCTCACGTTCCAGGCTGGTATTGAGGATATTGATAGCACCTTCGATATGCCCCTTTAGATACTCCGTTTTTTTACGCGAATCGATCACGACCAGATCAGGACTATCAAGAATCAGATCGATTACCTGTTCTGCTGAAACGACCCTCACACCATCAATATTTTCTGGTGCAAAAGGTTTTTGCCCTGCACACAGAACCGATGAAAACAGTATCGAGACACCGGCAACGATCATTCTCTGCTGGCGTCGTGTAAAAAAAAGATCAAACATTAAAGGCCCACTCAATTACATTATTCTAACTACTTACAAACTATACATAATATATAGTGCCTTGAAAGTATATCCCATCGTGTGCCTGTTTGCGTTTAAGTCATCACTTTATAACACGCTAAATATTTCCATCTTCTGCTTAGCGCTTCGCTCTTAATTGCGCAAAGATGATCAGGTGGGTGATCACGTAGAACGGAACCGCGAAACCGGGAATCAGCGCCAGCGGAAAAGACCCCATGATGTCACTACCTGCCTGCCCGGGGAAATATAGCAGGTCTCCCGTCCTGGTAAGGACGCCCATGGAAACAGCGATAATAAAATCGATTAATCCAAACGTGTTCCAGAAAAAAATCCGCTTTGGCGACACCGTTTCAGCCCGCTCATACAGTGCTATACCAAGAAACAATGCGCCAATCGCTGCCATCGCATCACCGAGTCCAGCGGGTAGAGCAAACAGTGCCGGCAATCTGTCCTGAAAATACAGGAACACAAACCCGATACCCACCATGCGCCAGCTGTGCAACAGGATCAATTGCCGCATATCAAGGCTAAGCACCCAATCCTTAAATGATTTCATATTGAGATAAGCCACTGTAAACACAGCCACTGGCATCAATACTGCCATCAGGATAGCCAGCGGCCTGTCGCCGGCAGGGGCATCGAAAACACCTGATAAAGCCGTCACCAGAATAGTGGCGAACCAGCCCAGACAGATCAAAAAAACCGCTTTGGTCATCGATGATGAAACCTTCTGTTTATTATCTGATTCAAAAATGATCGCATTCATATCTACTCCTCCAACGCTTTATTGATGAAAACCATACAAGTCACTTGCATTATGCAAGTGACTATAAACCAGTAACTTTTAATTTGCAAGTTACTGGGCAAATGCAATAAACTTAAGACCATGAATAACACGAATAAAGCGATAAGCATTCCTGATATGCGCTCACCCTGCCCGATTGCCAACACCCTTGATATCCTTGGCGACAAATGGACGCTACTGGTAATACGCGACCTGTTTGCCGGTAAAAGCACCTATAGCGAATTTCAGTCCTCACCCGAAAAGATACCCACCAATATCCTCGCGAACCGGCTAAAGCGGCTGACTGAAAATGGCATTATCCTGAAAACGCCTTACCAGGAACGCCCTGTCCGATACGCCTACCGTTTAACAGACAAGGGACTATCGCTTGGGCCGGTCCTAAGAGAGATGGCAAACTGGGGGGTAAACAATATCGCTGCCACTAAAGCCCAGATAAAGATGAACCTGTAAAAACTTAAACCGGCTCACATACCCACAATATATATTGCGTCTGTATACCGAGGGTTCATAATGTCCTATCCATACAAAATCAAATGAATTGATCACTGCCATGAACGATAATCCAGCCAGCCACATACCTGTGCGAAAAACCAAGATCGTCGCCACCATCGGGCCTGCCTGTGAAACACCAGAGATGCTCAAAGCCATGATCGAGGCAGGCATGAACGTCGCCCGTCTGAACCTGTCACACGGCAGCCATGACAAGCACAGCAAGCAGATCGAGACCCTGCGCGCCGCCGCCAGCGAACTGGGCCGAAACATCGCAATCATGATCGACACCCGGGGAATCGAGATTCGCACCGGCCTGCTGGAAGGCGATTCCACCACCCTGGTTCCGGGTGAAAATTTCAGCCTGCACACCGAAGACAGGGTCGGCGATAACACAGGGGTATCGATCACCTACCAGAAACTATTCGAAGAAGTCTCTAAGGGAACACCGATACTGCTAGACGACGGCGCGATAGAGTTGGAGGTTGATAACGTAAGCGATGGCGTGATCAACTGCCGTATCATCCACGGCGGCCTGCTGGGAAATTCAAAGAGCGTTAACCTGCCGGACACGCAACTGGCGATGAGCGCTGTCAGCCCGGAAAACCGGGATGATATCGTCAAAGAACTGAGCTTCGCTGCAGAGAATGACGTTGACTATATCGCGGCATCGTTCGTTCAGAGTGCTGACGACATCTACAAGATGCGCGAGATCCTCATCGAGAAAGAAGTGCTGATTCCCATCATCGCCAAGATAGAAAACAAGGCCGGTGTAGCGAACATGGAAGAGATTGTCGGTGCCGCAGACGGCATCATGGTCGCCCGCGGTGATCTCGGTGTGGAGCTGCCGCTGGCCGACGTACCGACCACACAGAAGCATATCATCCGCACCACGGTGAGTAACGGAAAACCGGTGATAACAGCCACCCAGATGCTGGCTTCGATGGAACGCAACCCAAAACCGACACGGGCTGAAGCAAGCGATGTCGCCAATGCGAT
>DAOVJH010000235.1 GCA_030673345.1 Pseudomonadota bacterium | reverse complement strand
GCAACACCTTAATGGCTTGGCTAATGCGAGGTAAAGTCAAAAACAAATAAGAAAAAACTAAAAGGCCAAACAGCTGTAACAAGCATGCACAGCGCCTAACACAAACACCGTTTTTGACCTTGACCTTCAGTCCACCTTAGCAAGCCATTTAGCCGGTGGTGTTATCATGAGCTTTCTGCGCCAGCATGTCTGAGCGTTCTTTGCGAGTTCTGGCACAGCATGATAACGCTGCCGACTAAATGGGAACCCCTGCTTTTTAGGGGCGCAGCTAGCGTGGCGGCACTCTTTTGGTTACTTTTCTGTTGCTGCAGAAAAAAAGTGACTCGCCCGCGGTGCGAATACCGCAATGTTTAACTAAAAACCAACCGTAAATATTACTCAACCAGAATGGTAAACAACCAGCCCCTGCTAAACCTAAAAAAAGATCGCGGAACGAGATTATTCAGCATATCCTTATGCTTCACCCCTATCGGGGCTTACGTGAAAAATTGTTCCAAACAATTTTTTCCGCTCCTACAAGGTAGAAAAGTCTTAACGCAAAAATATCAAAAAGAAGCCAGTTGCCAGACATCAAAAGCCGGCTCCTCATAAGGATGCGCATCCCTCATAGCCTGCACAGCCACCTCAACCAGTTCATCCTCACAAACCAGTTCAATCTTAACCTCAGGAACATGCTCAATTTCACCATGTGAGCCAATCGCAGGATTACTCCCCGCCAAAGGCCGAAATTGCCCAATACCATCTGTCTGCCAGCAACAACTATCATAATTGCCGATTTTTCCTGCACCAGCGTCAAACAGTGCCTGCTTGACGTTTTCCACAGATTTTTCAGGGACATATACGCAGATTTTATACATGGTGAGTCCTGTTCGATGAGCTTGAAATAGCTTAGACTACCACCATTATAAATGACACGAAATATCATAAATATACAGGAACAAACAAAATGAGTGGTGGTATACAACTATCGTCTGAGATGATTTCAGACATCAAAGCTGTCGTGATGAAAAATGACCCTGCAGCTGACAACGATCTATATTTCATGCAGTATTTATCTGCGGTTACCGGTTATGTTCTGGCGCAGCAGGACCAGCCAGGTCTCGATAAAAAAAGCCTGTTAGGCGATCTGACGCATTTCATGAGTCAGGTGCTCGATCAGGTAGAACAGGATATGAAACCGGCTGAGGACGCATTTGGTGTCTGGAAACCGGGCGAAAGTTAGTACATATGGAGATCGATTTCTGGTTGGAGCGCTGGAATAATAATCAAACCGGGTTTCATCAAACACAGGTCAATCCATACCTGTCGTACTTCTACGGCAACAAGGGACCTGCTGCTGAACAGCGTGAAAAACTAAAGGTATTTGTTCCACTGTCAGGTAAGAGCAAAGATATGCTCTGGTTGTCACAGAATGGTTATAAAGTTTTTGCTGTCGAGTGCAGTGACCGCGCGGTCAAAGGTTTTTTTGAAGAAAATGCACTAAATTATAAGTACGCAGAAAAGGATAAGCATGCCCTGTATCAGTCGAGTGATCTTGCTTCCATCATCGAAATCTTTCAGGGCGATTTTTTCGAAATGCAGCAGATGGACCTGGACGATATCACCGATATTTTTGACCGTGCATCGTTGGTTGCTCTGCCCGTAGAGATGCGTCAGCAATATGCTAATAAAATGGCAGAATTGCAAAAGCCAGGCGTCAGGACTTTGCTTGTCACCTTAACGTTTGATCCGGCGGAGATGAATGGGCCGCCATTTTCTGTTACAGAAGAAGAAGTGCATGCGCTTTATTCAGAGAATTTTTCGATACAAAAACTGCTCTTTAAAGATGTTATCGAAGATGAGGCTGGATTAAAAAACCGAGGATTAACAGCATTGGTCGAAACGGTTTATAAATTAGTCCGTAAGTGAGCACAGGGTTACGCTTGAATCGGGATCGACCTGACAATTATAAGCAGCAATGCTAAAGAGAGAATAAGAATTTATGTCATCAGTAATGTCACAAGACAGTTCGACAGCAACACATGGAGAGCATGCCGGCTCTGCTAACGGTGTAGTTAACCATCACCCTTCATTTGAGTGGATACGCAGCGAGCGCATCGATTCGTTGAATGTAACCGTGCAGGAATACCGTCACATAGAGACCGGCGCGCTGCATTATCATATGGATGCGGAAAATACTGAGAATGTATTTTTAGTGGCATTCAGAACGGTTCCGATGGACTCGACTGGCGTCGCGCATATCCTCGAACATACATCGCTCTGTGGCAGTAAGAAGTATCCTGTACGTGATCCGTTCTTCATGATGATCCGCCGCTCATTGAATACATTCATGAACGCCTTCACCAGCAGTGACTGGACAGCTTATCCTTTTGCCAGTCAGAATAAAAAAGACTTCAATAACCTGATGGATGTATACCTTGATGCCGTTTTCTTCACGCGTCTGGATGAACTGGACTTCTTGCAGGAAGGGCACCGGGTAGAATTTAAAGAATCAGATACTGCAGGCAGCGAGCTCGAATATAAAGGTGTCGTGTTCAATGAGATGAAAGGTGCGATGAGTTCACCGGTCAGCGTATTATGGCAGGAAGTCAGCAAGTACCTGTACCCGACATCAACTTATCACTATAACAGCGGCGGTGAACCCCAGGATATCCCTGACCTGACTTACCAGCAGTTAAAAGATTTTCATCAGACACATTATCACCCAAGCAATGCAATCTTTATGACGTTTGGTGATATCCCGGCAAGCGAACATCAGCAGAAGTTTGAAGAACAGGCGTTAGCCTCTTTTAAAAACCTGGATGTAGAGATCTCGGTCAAACCCGAAAAACGCTATCTTTCACCGCTGGTCGTCGAAGAAGCCTACGCATACGATGCAGTCGGTGAGGAAACGACCGAGGATAAAGCTCACCATGTTATGAGCTGGTTACTCGGTCCTTGTACATCACTGGATGAGATGATGAAGGCCAACCTGTTGTCACAGGTCTTGTTTGATAACAGTTCGTCACCGCTACGGCAGGCGCTTGAGAAAACTGATCTGGCTGCAGCACCGTCACCGCTCTGCGGGCTCGAAGATTCTAATTATGAGATGTGCTTTTTATGCGGCATCGAAGGCAGCAAAGTTGAAAATGCCCAGGCATTCGAAAAGCTGGTATTAGACGTGCTAGATGACGTTGCCACCAACGGTGTGCCACATGAAAAACTTGAAGCTGTCCTGCATCAGCTTGAATTAAGCCAGCGTGAAGTTGGTGGAGACAGTTATCCGTTCGGTCTGCAGTTAATATTGAGTGGCCTGACAGCTGCGATACACAGATCAGATCCTGTTTCGTTACTTAATCTTGATCCTGTTATCAGTTCACTGAGAGAAGATATCAAAGACCCTGAATTTATTAAAGGCCTGGTACGTGAACTGTTGCTTGAGAATCAGCATCGGGTACGGCTGACACTACGGCCGGATGAAAATTTAAGTCAGCGCAAGGAGCTGGCTGAAAAAGCACATCTGGCTGCAATAAGCGCTGCCATGAGTGATGAAGATAAACAGCATGTAGTCGCGCAGGCGGAAGCACTGGCCGAGCGACAGCTGCAGGAAGACAATCCGGAGTTGTTACCAAAAGTAGGTCTGCAAGATGTGCCTGCGGAAATTAAGATTCCACCTGCGACCAGGAAGACAATCGCCGGTACAGATTCAACTGTTTATGAGCAG
>DAOVJH010000466.1 GCA_030673345.1 Pseudomonadota bacterium | reverse complement strand
CGGAGAATGTCATCGTTCTCGGCGGCGACCATATCTACACCATGGACTACTCGAAGATGCTGTACGACCACGTTTCCTCCGGTGCCGACCTGACCGTTGGCTGTATCGAGGTGCCGCGTGAAGAAGCCACTGAATTTGGTGTCATGTCCGTCGATGAAAGTTTCGCGATAACAAAGTTTACTGAAAAGCCGGAAGCGCCTGAAGCAATGCCGGGCAAACCAGACAAGGCACTGGCGTCGATGGGTATCTACATCTTTTCTACGGCTTACCTTTATGCCAGCCTTATCGCCGATGCCGAGGAGGAGGATTCAGCACACGATTTTGGCAAAGACATCGTACCGAAGAGCATCTCAACCTGTAATGCGCGTGCCTACCCATTTCTGAATCGTGATGGCCACTCAGCCTACTGGCGTGACGTGGGAACGATAGATTCTTACTGGAAGGCTAACATGGAGCTGTGTGAAGTTGAACCTGAGCTCAATCTGTACTCACGCGACTGGCCGATCTGGACTTACCAGACGCAGCACCCACCGGCTAAATTTGTGTTTGATGATGACGATGTCCGCGGTCAGGCAATCGATTCCCTGGTTTCAGGTGGTTGTATCCTGTCCGGTGCCCGGGTCAAGCGATCAATCATTTTCTTTGCCACTGAGATCGAACGCGGCACGGTGATCAAAGATAGTGTCATACTGCCAAAAGTATCGATCGGCGAAAACTGTCGCATCACACGGGCGATAATCGATAAAGCATGTACCATCGAAGACGGCACGGTTATCGGTGAAGATATCGAACTCGATCGTAAGCGGTTTCATGTGACAGAAAGCGGTATAGTGCTGGTTACGCCTGAGATGCTGGGGCAGCATCTCTATGTTGTTGATAAAGATTCTCTGACCAAAGATAATGAAGCAACGAACGATCTGAACGTGGCTTAATATAATAAAAACCGCCGAATACTTATGAGTAATGAAAATGATACATCGATGGGCAGGGATGATGCCATCAATTTTGTTTTGTGCTGGCATATGCACCAGCCCTGGTACCAGCAGGGCATCGACGGTGATTACAAATTGCCCTGGGTCTACCTGCATGCGATAAAAGATTATGAAGACATGGTGGTGCACCTGGAGACGCACCCGAAGATGCATGTCGTTGTCAATTTTGCACCGGTATTGTTAGAGCAACTTGATGATTACGCCAAACAGATAAAGAACTGGCTCGATAGCGGGCAGACAATGAAAGACCCGATGCTCAACCTGCTGGCCGGTGCGACGCCGATACCCGTGCCGCCCCTCGAACGCTACCAGCTGTTATGTGACTGCCAGCGTGCGAATGCGGAAAAAATGATCGATCCGTATCCGGATTTCAAGCGTCTGCTCGAACCCTTCAAGTTAATGTTTCCCGGTGGAGCCTGTGACCAGCACGATACCGGCTGTCTGCAATACCTGAACTCGCAGTATTATGTCGATGTGCTGGTCTGGTACCACCTGGTGTGGCTCGGTCATGCACTAAAACAGACGCAGACTTCGAAAGATCTGATCAAAAAGGCAAAGATGTTTGATGCGACTGATCGTCGAGCGTTGATGCAGCTTATCTATGACTGCATTTCAAACTTGATCCCGCG
>DAOVJH010000400.1 GCA_030673345.1 Pseudomonadota bacterium | reverse complement strand
TATCAGTGCGAGCATGATGACGACACTGGTTAATAAACCCATGCTTGAGTTTAGGTAAAAATGTGATTGTGCCATGATCATGAAACCGGCGACCAGTACAAGTGATGTTACCAGCAAGGCGAGTCCCACACTATTAAAGGCATAACGCACGGCATCTTCTGCGTTTAGACCTTTTTCACGTCGCGCGCGCAGATACTTGCTGAGGAAATGCACGGTATCATCGACCACGATTCCCAGTGTCATGCCGGTAACGATAGATAAACCGATGCCTACCTGGCCGACCGTGATGCCCCAGATTCCAAATGCAGCAAGCGCCGGTGTCAGGTTAGGCAACAGGCTGATGAAGCCATACTTGAGTGATCCGAGGAAAAATATCAATACTGCTGAGATCAGTACCAGCGCAATCGTGGTGCCAGTGAGCATGCTGTTGATGTTACGTTTACCCAAGTGGGCAAACATGATGGTAGGGCTACTGTTATAGGGCGTGATCGAAGGTGTGTTTTCTTTCAACCAGCTTATGGCAGCATCATCAAATGCGATTACTTCATTTGATGTCATGGTTTTTATGGTGACCACAATCTTTGTTGCGGACTTGTCTACATCGATCTGGTTGTTGAGATCCAGGCCGTACGGCAGTGACATCTCATACAGCAACAGGTACTGTGCGGCAAGATTGCGCTCTTCAGGTAATCGCTGCCATGCCGGGTCATCACCGTGCATATTTTTATTCAGGCGTTTAAACGTATCAGAGATAGTCTGTACGTGTATGACTTCTGGCTGCGAACGCAGATATTGAGAGAACTTTGCGACATTTGTCAGGTATTCAGGCTCACTGATGCCACCGGATTCCGAAGTGGCCAGAGCGTAATCGATGTAATACACACCGGTCAGGTTTTCGGCCGCGTAGTCAGAGTCGCGGCGGAATTCGATGGTCTCATCGAAATAGTTTACGAATTGATCGTTTAATTCATTCAGTGGAACCAGGGTCGCAAGCACCACGATTACAATTGCGTTGCCGACCAGGAGTGGTTTTTGTCTGGCGACAACAAATTCGCCAAACCGGGTCATCATCTGTTTGCCGGCAACCTCTTTTTTACCTGTTGCCGGTAATATGCTGACGAACGCAGGCAGGAAAGTAATGGAGAAGATGAAGGCGGCAGCAACACCTATTGAAGCGATATTACCCAGATCATGAAACGGTGGTGCATCACTGAAATTAAGGCTTAAAAAACCGAGCACAGTGGTCAGCGTGGTGACGAATATCGGACGGAAATTTATGCGCATACTTTCGATGATAGCTTTGTTCTTATCAAGCCCGATAGCGAGTTCATGGCGCATGGTGACCAGCAGGTGTACAGCATCAGCGATCGCCATGGTCAGTATCATGATCGGTGCAGACATCACCGGAGGCGACAGTAATATACCTGCCCAGCCGGCGATTCCCATCGCAGTCATGATAGACATGATGATCATGATGAAAGTCGCAATCGTACCGCTGAGGCCACGTAATAAGATAAACAGGGTGAGTACGATGAATCCCAGTGCCAGTGGGTACAGGTTGGTAACATCATCCATACTGGCTTCAGGGAATGCATTGTTCATCACTGCCATTCCGACCAGGCGGATCTCTATGTCCGGATATTTTACCAGCATTTTCTGTTTCAGCTCGCGGGCGAATGTGACCGTCTTTGGCACCTCATCAAGTGCTTTGCCGGGTAACTGAACGGTGACGTTTACACCGGCAAATTTGCTGTCGGGTGAAACCAGCCTGTGAACCAGCATAGGTTCATTGATCGCGATGGACTGAATCTTTAACAGGTCGCTGTCGCTTAAGGTGTCAGGGTTAACTACCAGGTCGTCGACGATGAGATCGTCTTCTTCAGCAGTGGTATGTTGATGGTTGGTAATCGAGTCTACGCGTGTAGAGAAGGGGGTCTGCCAGGCTTCCTTGGTAATGTCCTTAATGACGGTCAGCGTTTCTTTACTAAAGACCTTTCCTGATTTTGGCGTGATGACAAATAAGACGTTGTCATTTTTATTAAAGGTTGCCTGCATCTTTTCAAATGCCAGTAACTGGGGGTTATCCTCACCGAAGAACATCCGGTAGTCATTACTGAAGCCTAAGAAGCGGCCGCCAGAAGCAGCGGCAAATGTCAGTACGATGGTGACGAGCACGACTAGATATCTCCAGCGAATTATCCAGCGCGTATATGACTCAATCATAGTTTTT
>DAOVJH010000268.1 GCA_030673345.1 Pseudomonadota bacterium | reverse complement strand
TAAAGATGCCATGGAATCACTGGAACGGGTAACAAAACAGGCTAAATTACTTTCGCCATCACACGAAAAGGCCTATGTGTTAATCAGTGCCGGTAGACTCTATTCGCGCCTTGCAGGAACACCCGAAACATCTGATTCTGAGCTGGAGAAGCTTTCATCTGAAGCGCTCAAAACGGCAGCTGATACTGCGCAATTAATAAATGACAGTCGCGCCATGTCATATGCCTACGGTTACATAGGTGCGCTCTATGAGCAAACAGGCCGCACGGATGAAGCAATGTCTGCTACCCGTAAGGCATTGCATCATTTACAGGCAACACCGGCACCAGAAATACGTTATCGCTGGCAATGGCAGGAAGGGCGTCTGTTACAGGCTCAAGGTGAGACTGACCTGGCTATCGGTGCATATAAACGGGCGGTCGATGACTTGCAGACAATCCGCCCGGTTCTTGCAGCAGGCAACATGGGAAGGTCGGGTGATTTCCGTAAGGAATCAGGCCAGTTATATCTTGATCTTGCCGACCTGCTTCTGAAAAAGACCGATACCACGACAGACCCGAAAGCAATAGAAGCTGAGTTGCGTGAAGCACGAAATGTTGTAGAGATGCTCAAAGGCGCTGAGCTGGAAAACTACTTCATGGATAATTGTGTCGCTGCACTCAAAGCAAAAACAACAGGAATTGACCAGTTGGGTGAGCGCACCGCGGCTATTTATCCCATCGTTTTACCGGATCGCCTCGAAATCTTGCTCAGCTTGCCAAAGGGTATGAAGCGCTACACTGTTCAAGTAAGTGCTGAAGAGCTTAACGCTGAAATTAATCGCTTTCGTGCTCGCCTTGAGAAACGAACCACGCACCAGTATAAGCGCCATGCGATGAAGATATATAACTGGATAATAGAGCCAATGGAGAAGGATCTACAGGCACAGAATATCGATACACTGGTCTTCATACCTGATGAAGGGCTGCGAACCATTCCCCTGGCAGCGCTTTATGATGGCAAAGATTTTCTTATCGCCCGTTACGCAGTGGCGACCACACCCGGGCTAACGCTTACCGATCCCCAGCCACTGCCACGAGAAAACATGAAGTTGCTGGTAGCAGGATTAACGGAAAGTGTACAAGGTTTTCCACCACTGCCTGATGTAGCAGGTGAGGTCACCAAACTCGATGAATTATACGATGGTGTGGTGCTTGAGAATACCAGCTTTACTCAGATAAACATTAAGAAAGAACTCGGTGATACACCATATTCGATTGTACACATCGCATCGCACGGCAAGTTTCAAAGTGATGTGCAGAGCACCTTTCTGTTAACTTATAACGGCAAACTGAGCATGGATACACTCGAAGGTTTCATGGCCAGTACGACATATCGTGATCAACCAGTTGAGTTGCTCACACTCAGTGCCTGCCAGACCGCAGTGGGTGATGACAAGGCGGCTCTCGGTCTTGGTGGTGTGGCTGTGAAGGCAGGTGCAAGGAGTGCGCTTGCAACCTTATGGTACATCAACGATCAGGCATCGTCGCAATTGATTACAGGGTTCTATACAAATCTGAAGGATTCAGAAGCGTCTAAAGCGAGAGCGCTTCGTGATGCTCAGCTTGCCATGATCAAGGATCCCCGATTCAGTCACCCGAGTTACTGGGCGCCGTTTTTACTGATAGGTAACTGGTTATAACAGCAAGGGTTATAGCATCAGTGACAATGCCGCCAGGTTAAGGTGTTATTTATTGTCTCAGGATGTTAGTAAAAACTATTTTCAGTGCAAGACTTCAGTGCCACCCCGAGCGGTAGTGGAGGATCCGGCCAGGCCGTTATTGTCCATCGGACACAAGATCCTTCCATTCCACAGCATTCCGTTCAGGATGACAGTTATTAATAACAACTTGAGTGTAGGCTGTGAAGCTATTGATTATATAACTTCACAGCTGCAGGACGCATTCTTCTATTGTTGTCAGGCGCATTTTTCTCAACCGTGCTTTCTTAGAGAGCCCCTAAGCTTCAGGTCTTAGTATGAAGCTTTATCAGAACCACTCGAGCAGGTTGGCACTTATCAGGAAGTGAATACCGTCGTCCTGTATGGATGAGAAGTCGTCAACAAATACGTCGGTGAAAGCGTGTCCCCAGTAGAGCTGTGCATGAACCCTGGTTGTCGGGTCCCAGCGCAGGCCGAGTCCGGCGCTATAGATATCGGTAGGATCCAGTCCATTGGGTCGTTCGTTGTTATTACCGCCACCTGCATCGATGAAGGGCGCTAACACAAGTACGTTTCTGCCGCTAGCATCGTTCATAAGCGGGTAGCGATATTCCAGAGATACATCATAGCCATTATCTCTTACTATCTGGTTCTCACGATATCCGCGTACACTAAGCGCACCACCGACTGCAAATTGTTCCATGCTGAACAATGGGTCATTTGTGAGTTGAACATTGGTCCGGAAAATCAGTTGTCCCAGGTTATCTCCCAAAAGGCTAGCCCACTGGAACTGACCAAGCCAGGCAAAAAACTCGCCGCTAGGAACGTTGCCAGAATTGATCGTCGCATTATTGGCATCGATGCCGAAACTGAACATGGAACGCGCTGCCAGTACCTGCTTCGATCCGCGGTTCGACCAGTCCTGAGAGAACCGGATAATCGAGAGCTGTACCTCACCGTCCTGCGGTACGCCAGGCGTAAAATTAAAGCCAATACCGCCGAAAATACTGGATTGACTGGTGCGCAGGTCCATCCCCAGCGCCATGCTGAACTTCTGGCTAGGGCTGCGGTAGAAAGGATGGCTTACCCTGAATCCGTAGGTTTGATTCTTGTTCTCAATATTCAAATCCTTGAATGCACCGTTTACAATCTCAGCATCCGAGTTATTAGCGAACAGGCTTAGTGTTGTGTCGTATGCATTCAGGGGCACGGCCCAGTTTAAATAGCTATCGGTCAAGCCTTCACTCAGGCCAACGCCACCACTGAGTATATCGCCATAGCCAGTAAGATCGTATAAATAGACAGGCAGCAATGCTCGTGCTTCACCCAGAACCGGAGACAGGCGGTTATCGATAACTGGTATGAACTGGAACCGAGGACCTTCTTTGACCTGGGTGGTAAGGCTGGCTTCTCCTGGCCGGTCACCTGGTCTAAGCGCTGAATTCATGGTTTCGACTATGGGCGACTCGAGTATGATCTGAATTTGTTCCTGCAGATCATTCACATTGAGTGGTGGTCCGGCGCCGAGATTGAGACGGTCTTTGATATAGCTGGAATTCAGGTGTGTGTTACCGACGACTTCGATGTCAGTTAATCTACCCTCGACGATGACCATATTGACGATGCCATCAACAACTTTCTGGTCTGGCAGAACAGCACCGGAGTTGAGATAACCGCGATCAATGTAGTGACGGGTCAGCGCAAC
>DAOVJH010000435.1 GCA_030673345.1 Pseudomonadota bacterium | reverse complement strand
TGAACTATTCGGCAGGCTCATACCCAGTGCTTCGATGGCTGAAGCCATGGTGTTTGCAGTATACATACCACCACATGACCCGGGACCCGGGATAGCGGTATCTTCTACTTCTTTTAATTCAGCATCAGATACTTTGCCTGCCGCATGACCACCAACAGCCTCAAACACAGAAACGATATCGCGACGTTTAGCACCCGGTTTGATGGTACCGCCATAAACGAAGATAGAAGGACGGTTCAAACGAGACAAACCGATCATACAGCCCGGCATATTCTTATCACAGCCACCGATAGCAACCACCCCGTCAAAACCCTGTGCACCCGTAACGGTTTCAATAGAATCAGCAATAACCTCACGCGAGACCAGCGAGTAACGCATACCCGGTGTACCCATGGAGATACCGTCTGACACGGTAATGGTGTTAAAAATGACGCTCTTGCCACCGGCTGAATCTGCACCGCGTGCAGCATCATCGGCCAGTTTATTAATGTGCATATTACACGGCGTCACCATACTCCAGGTCGATGCGATGCCGACCTGCGGTTTTTTAAAATCCGCATCTTCAAACCCAACAGCATGCAGCATCGCACGGCTCGGCGCCTGCGCCACACCATCGACGATCAGTGATGAATATTTACGTGTTTTATCGTTTGCCATGCCATTAACCTTCCAGATAACCTTCTATACTTATCTCTATATTTATTATGGACTTCAATCATTCGCTTACACAATAATTGATTGAAGTGATTACAGAATCGCGTATATTACAAGTTATAGAGTTACGAGAGTAGTACTGAGAGCAAATTGGTGGATAAAAAGACTAAAAATAGCAGCCATAACGGCACTAGCAGCAACCGGCCCAGTGATAAACATGTCGACTGGTTCAGGCAGTCAGCGCCCTACATCCACGCGCACCGCGGCCGCACTTTTGTCATCCTGTTCGGCGGTGAGGCAGTCGAACAGGACACCTTCGCCCACCTGATTCACGATATCGCGCTGCTCGGCAGTCTCGGCGTACGGATCGTGCTGGTGCACGGTGCCAGGCCGCAGATCGAACAGCAGCTTACCGCATTAAAGATAAAATCTAAATTTGCCGACAATCTGCGTATCACATTAAACGAGAACATGCCGGCAGTGGAACAGGCCGTCGGCCAGGCTCGCATGAGCATCGAAGCCCAGCTTTCCATGGGGCTGCCGAACACACCGATGTCTGGTGCATCACTACGTGTCGTCTCCGGCAATTTTGTCACCGCGCAACCCTACGGCATCCGTAACGGCACCGATTATTGCCAGACCGGCAACGTAAGAAATATCGATTCGCCGGCCATCAAGCAACACCTGAAAAACAATAATGTGGTCCTGATCTCACCCATCGGTTATTCACCTTCCGGTGAGATCTTCAACCTGCGCGCTGAAGATGTAGCGACAGAAGCAGCCATCGAACTGAATGCCGATAAATTAATCTTTATCATGGAGAACAATGGCGTCTCTGATAAAAAAGGCAACCTGTTACAGCAGCTGAACCTGCCACAAGCAGAAAACTGGCTGAAAACAAATAACGACAAAGAAGACCTGGACCAGAACAGTGAAACCCAGACGCACCTGAATAACGCAGCACACGCATGTCGTGGTGGCGTAAAACGTGTCCACCTTCTCAGCCGGCAGACCGACGGTGCTCTGCTGCTCGAGCTATACACACGTGACGGCGTCGGCACGCTGGTCACCTCAGAAAACTATGAAGGTCTGCGCACAGCATCGATCGATGACATCGGCGGCATCATGGGACTGATCTCACCGCTTGAACAACAAGGCGTGCTGGTGAAACGTTCACGTGAACAACTGGAACTGGACATCAATAATTTTACCGTGATCGAACGTGACGGCATGATAATCGCCTGCGCAGCTATTTTTGCATTTCCAGAAACAGAAGC
>DAOVJH010000152.1 GCA_030673345.1 Pseudomonadota bacterium | reverse complement strand
TCTGATGGTCGATCACCAGGGTGAGGTGGTCGATGGTGATGAACTGTTATACATCATCGCGCGTTCACGCCTGAGTGACGGTGAAGATATTGGCGGCGTGGTCGGTACACTGATGTCTAACCTGGGTATGGAGTTAGCGGTTAAAGAGCTGGGCGTGGGTTTTGAACGCAGCAAGGTGGGTGACCGTTATGTGCTGGAAACCCTGAATAAGAATGGCTGGACCATCGGTGGCGAGTCATCGGGCCATATCATCTGTCTGGATAGAACCACTACCGGAGATGGCATCGTTTCAGCATTGCAGGTGCTTGCGTATCTGGCAAAAGAAAAATTAACGCTACATGAAGCGAAGTCCGGCATGAAAAAATTTCCGCAGATAATGATCAATGTGCCACTACAGGGCAACGCGGATCCGATGCAGTCAGCTGCAGTGCAGCAATCTGTAAACCAGGCTGAAACGCAGCTGAACGGCCGCGGCCGAGTACTGCTAAGGCCTTCGGGTACGGAACCGCTTATCCGTGTCATGGTGGAAGGTGAGGACGAACTGCTGGTTTCGCAGCTGGCGAATGATATTGCAGCGCAGGTAGAACAGGCTGCTCAAGCGGCATAAAACCACGCTTTAAGTCTTTATAATTTCTATATCGCAATAAGTATTTCTTATTGCGCATGTCTATAAGTTGTTGAAAAAAATATAAAACCTCCGTTTGTTATGTTTTCCTTTGTTTTTACTCAATAAATTGCCTTTATCATCATTGATTTATTGGGTGTCGACAGGTATCCTTCTCACCCTTTAAAACACACATAGATCAGATAAGCGGAGAAAATAATGCGTCAGGTGATGGTAGCTGGCAACTGGAAAATGAATGGTTCCAGTGATTCAGTAAAAGAATTGATGGCTGGCATCAAAGAAGGCATGGCAGCGGTAACAAAAGCTGAAGTCGTTGTTTGTCCTCCAGCAGTATACATTCCCCGCGTATCTGGCGCTGCTGATGGCTCTGCGATCAAAGTCGGTTCACAGAACATCTGTGACGAAGACAAAGGCGCATTCACCGGTGAGATCTCAGCTGATATGCTGAAAGACACTGGTTGTGAATACGCCATCATCGGCCACTCTGAGCGCCGTGCGCTATATGGCGAAACGGATGAACTGGTCGCGAAGCGTTTTGCTGCAGCACGTCGTAATGGCATCAAGCCTATCTTCTGTATCGGTGAGACACTGGAAGAGCGTGAATCGGGTGTTACCAATGATGTATGTTCGCGTCAGATCGATGCGGTTATCGCGTTAGAAGGTGTGGAAGCACTGGCTGATGGTGTGATTGCATATGAGCCTGTATGGGCCATCGGTACCGGTAAAGTAGCGACACCTGAGCAAGCGCAGGACGTGCATGCTTTTATCCGCGGTAAGATTGCGGCTTTGAATGCTGAGGTTGCCGAAGGTGTACGTATCCTTTATGGCGGCAGCATGAACCCTGGTAATGCAAAAGAGCTGATCGGCCAGGCAGATATTGATGGCGGTTTGATTGGCGGTGCATCGCTGAAAGCCGAAGATTTTCTGGCGATCTGCCAGGCTGCCGAGTGATCTGGCAGAATTATAGCTTTGAATTAAGCAGGTTTATCTAGTGGACATTATACTTCTCGTTTTACATGTTTTTTTATCGCTGGGCATAATCACCCTGGTGCTGTTACAGAAAGGTGCAGGCGCGTCAGCGGGTGCGGCTTTTGGCGGTGGCGGCGGCGGCGGTGCAGGCAGTGTTTTCGGTGCTACCGGTTCAGCCAATTTTTTAAGTAAGACAACAGCGATCTTTGCTATCGGTTTTTTTGTGAATAGCCTGGTGCTGGCTTATCTGGCATCAAACCGTGATGTGCAGACCGATAGCGTGTTGGATGCGCTCGTGCCTCAGGCAGAAGTGATAACTGAGATGCCTCTAGAGGATGTACCAGCACCTGAAGGGCTTGAGTCTCCAGCACCGGCAGCCATCGAAGCAGAAGTTTCTGACGACGTGCCGCCAGCGGATGTACCTGAGCCAGCAGAGTAGGCCAGCGGGTGAGTGGCGCTATTGGCTATAGTGCACAGTATTAGCCGATGTGGTGGAATTGGTAGACACGCTATCTTGAGGGGGTAGTGGCGTAAGCTGTGCCGGTTCGACTCCGGCCATCGGCACCAAATAATAAGCATTACAATATAAGTATTGCGGCATAAGTAATACAACATCAGCGTAGCAGGAAGCCAACGTAAAAACTATAAGTGTGGCGCTGGATGCGTTGCTGTAAAAAGCTGAATGTAACGTCCGAAAATGCATGGTTTTTGAAAAGCGATGCTCTCAGGCGTTATAACCAAAGGGTTCATAATATGCTCGAAAATTATTTGCCAGTATTGATTTTTCTCGTCATTGGCATGCTGGTCGGTGTTGGTGCCATGTTTATCGGTGGTTTCGTGCTGGCGCCTTCAAAACCGGATGAAGCAAAAAACTCGCCGTTTGAGTGTGGTTTCGAAGCTTTTGAAGATGCACGTCTGAAATTTGATGTGCGTTATTATCTGGTGGCTATCCTGTTTATCATCTTCGATCTTGAGATCGCATTTTTATTCCCCTGGGCTATCGTGCTCGATAAAATTGGACTGTTCGGTATCTTAGCGATGGGAATATTCCTTGGTATTCTGGTGATCGGTTTTATCTATGAGTGGAAAAAAGGAGCGCTGGAATGGGAATAGAAGGTGTTTTAGAGCAAGGCTTTGTTACCACCTCTGCTGATAAGTTAATCAACTGGGCGCGTACTGGTTCCATGTGGCCGATGACTTTTGGTCTCGCCTGTTGTGCGGTAGAGATGATGCAGGCCGGTGCTTCGCGTTACGACCTCGACCGCTTCGGTATGCTGTTCCGTCCAAGTCCGCGCCAGTCAGATGTGATGATCGTTGCCGGTACACTATGCAACAAGATGGCACCGGCGCTGCGTAGGGTCTATGACCAGATGGCCGAGCCGCGCTGGGTTATCTCCATGGGTTCATGTGCGAATGGCGGCGGTTATTATCATTATTCCTATTCGGTGGTACGTGGTTGTGATCGAATCGTTCCAGTCGACATCTATGTACCAGGTTGTCCGCCAACGGCGGAAGCCCTGTTGTACGGAATCTTGCAGCTACAGAACAAGATACGCCGTACCAATACTATCGCCAGACAGCCTGTCGAAGGTGATGCTAATTATACCCAGCCCGTTACGTATCGGGATGTGACGAGCACATAGGCTAGGTCGTATGAACGTTCAAGAATTATCACAGGCACTAGCCAGTACTTTTTCATCGCAGCTGCAATCGAATGTGGTCGTGCAGAATGATGTGTTCGGCGAAGTTACCATCGAAGTTTTACCCAGAGATGCACTTTCTGTTTTTGAAAAGCTGCGTGATGATGCCGCGCTTCAATTTGATCAGTTGATCGATGTCTGCGGTGTGGACTATTCAGAATACGGCAGCGTCGAGTGGGCCACTGAGTCAGCCTCAGCTACCGGATTTAGTCGTGGCGTAGAGCCGGCGACAGGTGCGCGTTTGCGTTTTGGTGACGATATAGAATCTACAGAGTCTGGTCGACTACGTTTTGCGTCGGTCTATCACCTGATGTCGGTGACACATAACCATCGCTTACGTGTTCGTGTTTATTGTGAAAGTGAGGCTGTGCCAGTCGTACCTTCAGTGATTGATATCTGGCCGGTAGCAAACTGGTTCGAGCGTGAAGCATTCGATCTGTACGGTATCATCTATGAGGGTCATCCAGACCTGCGTCGTATCCTCACCGATTACGGTTTTGTCGGTCATCCTTTCAGAAAAGATTTCCCGCTCATCGGTCATGTGGAAATGAAATATGACGAAGAGCAAAAGCGTGTGGTTTATCAACCGGTCAGTATCGAGCCGCGTGTACTGGTGCCGCGTGTGATCCGTGATGATGGACGTTTTGACGGTCCTGTCGAAAATGTAGAGCCGGATACTGCGGCGGAGAGCACAGATGCCTGAAATTCGTAACTATACCCTTAACTTTGGGCCGCAGCATCCAGCAGCGCACGGCGTATTACGCCTGGTGTTAGAGATGGATGGTGAGGTTATCGAACGTGCTGACCCGCATGTTGGTCTGCTGCACCGCGCCACTGAAAAATTAGCTGAATCTAAGCCATACAATCAAAGTATCGGTTATATGGACCGTCTCGATTACGTTTCTATGATGTGCAACGAGCACGGTTACGTGATGGCGATGGAAAACCTGATGAATATCTCGGTACCAGAGCGTGCGCAGTATATCCGCGTCATGTTTGATGAGATAACACGCATCCTGAACCATCTGTTATGGATCGGCGCGCATGCACTCGACGTCGGCGCCATGACCATGTTCCTTTATGCCTTCCGTGAGCGTGAAGATCTGATGGACGTTTATGAAGCGGTATCCGGTGCACGATTACATGCAACTTATTACCGTCCTGGCGGTGTGGCGCGTGACCTTCCTGACACCATGCCACAGTACAAAAAATCCAAATGGCACAGTCAGCGCGAAGTCAATAAATTAAATGAAAATCGCGAAGGTTCATTGCTCGATTTTCTGGAAGACTTTACTAACCGTTTTCCAGGTTACGTCGATGAATATGAAACCTTATTGACTGATAACCGTATCTGGAAACAGCGTACTGTTGATATCGGTATCGTTACACCGGAACGTGCTAAAGCACTTGGTTTTACCGGTCCGATGATCCGTGGTTCTGGTATCGCATGGGATCTGCGTAAGAAACAGCCATACGAAGTCTACGATAAGATGAATTTTGACATCCCAATCGGCACCAATGGCGATTGTTATGACCGTTACCTGGTACGTATACAGGAGATGCGTGAATCAAACCGTATCATCAAGCAGTGTATCGACTGGTTGCGTGTTAAC
>DAOVJH010000077.1 GCA_030673345.1 Pseudomonadota bacterium | reverse complement strand
GTTCTGTCAGATTAAAAATGCTGTGGATCTTTAATGTACTGAAATCCTTTTTCCTTCCATTCGGCAAAACCGCCTTTAAACCATGACAGATTATGATAACCACACGAGCGGGCAACTTTTATAGAGACTACGCTACGACCGCATTGTACCCCGTTACAGTAGAACAGCAGATGTTTTTTCTTGTCGGTTGAGACTTTTTTTAAGGTCTCACAGTTCGTTTCGATATCGGGCAGGCTGATACTGCTCTCTAGATAGCCATGGTTACGGTCTTCCTCGATTCGTGCATCGATCAGTAATGGCGGATTTTCTGAAACCAGTATTTCGATGACCTGTTCGGCAGTGAGTGTCGTAACACCTGCTATCTGCTCAGGTACCACGATTTTCGGTTTGGCTAGATTGGGTTTTTCCTCAGCAAAAGCGCTGTTAGTGCAGGTGAAAAATGATATAAAAAATATAATGAGGCAACGACATGATCTGAGTTTTATGTCAAACGCAGGATTTACACCGAAATTGTTATTTCGTCGTGTCATTTATGCCTCAATTTAGATGGTGTATAGATTCAGTGGGAGGTTGCCGACCTAATTTTAGTCAAGTATCGATTACAATGTATGATAATCGACAAATTGTGCCGAAAACCTGACAAACGTCACATAATTAGTTAGCAAATATCAGGATTTTCCGTTCATCGGTCAATTTCCATGCTGATTTGTAAGCCCCTTTTGCTTCTCAGGTATACGTGGTATTTGTCATGGATGCTTTATATCGCGCTAATCCTATGGCTTAAGCGTATAAAATCGTATAAAATCGCCGGTTTTTCTGCGGAAATAGCGGGGGCATTCTATGTCACAACAACAAGACCAGAACCGAAAAATAGCGGTCGTCATGGGTAGTCAGAGCGACTGGCCAATAATGAAGCATGCTGTAGAACAGCTGGAAGCATTTGGTGTCCCTTATCAGGCAAAAGTTGTCTCGGCTCACCGTACGCCGGAACTGTTATTCGAATTTGCCGAAACGGCCAGGGATAATGGTTTTACCGCCATAATTGCTGGTGCTGGTGGGGCAGCTCATCTGCCAGGCATGCTGGCATCTAAAACGACACTGCCTGTTCTGGGTGTGCCCGTTCCTTCTAAATATCTAAAAGGCATGGATTCTTTATTATCGATCGTGCAGATGCCAAAAGGTATTCCGGTAGCAACTTATGCGATAGGTGAGGCAGGCGCTGCAAATGCGGCATTGTCTGCTATTGCTATGATGGCGGTGACTGATGAGTCGCTGGCGGCCAAGTTGGATGAGTTTAGAGAAGCTCAGCAGCAAAATGTTTTTGCGATGACGCTGCCGCCGGAAGCTGGCTGATGACGGCTAAGCAAATCTTACCCGGCGCCACTCTGGGAGTACTGGGCGGCGGTCAGCTGGGCCGTATGTTTTGTGTGGCGGCGCGCACCATGGGTTACCGGGTGGTCGTTCTCGATCCCGACCCTTCGTGCGGAGCCGGTCTGATAGCTGATGTCCATATCAAAGCTGATTATACTGACAAGGCCGCGCTTGAGGAGATGGCCGAGCAGTGCGACGCTATTACCCTCGAGTTTGAAAACATCCCATCTGAAAGTGTACGATTCGTTGCCGATAAAACGGCGGTTTATCCTGTCGCAGAATCACTGGAGATCGCACAGAATCGCGACATCGAAAAACAGTTTGCACAAAAGGCCGGGTTACAGCCGGTGCCTTACTATGCCATTTTGCAAGAGGAGGATCTGCAGCAGGCGTCAAGTGAAGTGGGTTTTCCGGCTATATTGAAAAGTAATACGCTGGGTTATGACGGTAAGGGCCAGTTTGTTGTTACTGACTTTTCAGAGCTCTGCGACGCATATGAAAGTGTTGGTAAAGTGGATTGCGTACTGGAAAAGAAGATCGATATACGCTGTGAAGTGTCTGCCATCGTGGTGAGAAATGCGGCAGCTGAAATGGCAAGTTTCCCCGTTTCAGAAAATCAGCACAGGGATGGTATCTTGCATATGAGTATCGTACCAGCCCGTGTATCAGCAGCGCTTACCAGTCAGGCGATCGAAAACGCTTCTATACTTGCCGACGCGATGTCTTACGTTGGTGTGCTGGCAGTCGAATTTTTCGTCAGTTTTGATGATGAACTGTATTTTAATGAGATGGCGCCGCGACCTCACAACAGCGGCCATTACACAAAAGATGCCTGTGTTACTTCACAGTTCGAGCAACAGGTGCGAATGATGTGTGGCCTGAAACCGGGTGATACCCGGCTTTTATCGCCGGTGGTGATGGTCAATATGCTGGGTGACCTCTGGTCGCCGGACTGGCCGAGTATATTTACCCAGAGCAATATAAAATTGCATCTCTATGGAAAGACAGAAGCGCGTCCGGGACGGAAGATGGGGCACTTTAATGTTTTGGCGGAAGATGTTGAGTCTGCCCTGGTTGTGGCTGAGGGTGTTTTTAACGCCCTCAGTGAAAAGTGAAAAATTAAAAGCACCTCTTTATAAAGTCTGCCATCATAAAGCCTGTCATCTCGACCGAAGGGAGAGATCTTATAAGAGCGTCAAGGTTTCTCACATCCGTTCGAAATGACAAAGCCCAGTAGTATCACTGGTTTTGACATTTTTCACTTTTCATTACTTATTTTTCATTGCCGGAACGGCTAGCTTCTACGGTCTCGATGGCGATTGTCTCTACCGCGGTTCTGGTTTCGGTTTCCACCGCCGCTGTGATTACCACCGGGACGATTCCCGCCAGGTCTTGAGCGTCTTTCCATCTTTATCGGCGGTTTTGGTTCTATTAGCAGGTCGCTGGTCACTGCTTCTTTACCGATCTTCTGGTCGATGTATTCCTCGATGTCCATGATGTAATGCGCAAAATCTTCACAGGCAAAACTGATGGCAGAGCCGCTGGCGCCAGCACGTGCTGTACGTCCGATGCGGTGTACATAATCTTCACCTGACTGGGGAAGGTCGAAATTGAATACATGGCTGACTTCCGGGATATGTAGTCCGCGAGCCGCAACATCGGTCGCGACTAGTGTACTGAATTCACCATCCTGAAACTTTTTAAGCAGAGTCTGCCGCTTTTTCTGCGGGACATCGCCTGATAATAATGCAGACTTGTAACCATTGCCTTCCAGCCAGGCATACACTTTATCGGCAACACGTTTGGTGTTGATAAAGATGATACTGCGGGTCGGTTTTAGCTTTTTCATCAGACCCAGAAGCAGGGGTATCTTCTCTTCATTGGCGGGGTAATAGATTGACTGTTCGATTTTGTCGGCAGTTTTGGTCTCTGCCTTGATGCGCACTTCTGCCGGATCGTTCATGTGAACATAGGCAAGTTCGCCGACTCGATGAGACAGGGTTGCCGAAAACAGCAGGCTCAAACGCTTGTCAGGATCAGGGCAGCGGTTCAGAAGATAACGCATGTCGTCGATGAAACCGAGGTCGAACATGCGGTCGGCTTCATCCAGTATCACGACTTCACAATTTTTCAGGCTGAATACTTTCTGCTTGAAAAAATCGATGGTACGTCCGGGTGTGCCGATGAGGATGTCGACACCGTCTAGTAAGATATTGCGCTGTTTGTCGTAATCAGTACCACCGTAGGCCAGGCCGAATTTTAAATCGGTGTATTTGCCGATTACGACGGCATCTTTATGTATCTGTATGGCCAGTTCCCGTGTGGGTGCCAGTATCATCGCCCGAACCTGTGTTTTTTGACGCTGTTCATGCTGCGGTTTGGTGATCAGGTGATTGATGCAGGCGACCATGAAAGCAGCAGTTTTACCTGTACCTGTCTGAGCTTCGCCAGCGACATCTTTTCCGGTGAGAGCGATAGGGATGCTCTGCGCCTGAATTGGTGTGCAAAATTCAAACCCGGCTTCGTCTATACCTTTGATTAAATTGGGGTCGAGATCGAAGTCTTTGAAGCGTGTTTCTGTAAGGTGATGATTCATGGTGGCGTAGCTTACAGTAAATTAGCGAATTTAGGGGGTGTACAAATTTAAAAAATAGTCTATTATATGTCCCATCAATATCTTGATTCCCGAAAACTTTCGAACTTAATTAAATTATCAATTAAATTTCTACATCGTTGACGCGATAATTCTATACATACTAATCAAAAAATAAATGAGGTTTCACGTTGAGCAGCGACATTGTTTACGTTACAGATGATTCATTTGAAGAAGACGTCTTAAAATCAGAAATTCCTGTGCTGGTAGATTACTGGGCGGAGTGGTGTGGTCCTTGCAAGATGATCGCCCCTATCCTCGAGGAAATCGTTGGCGAATATACTGGCAAGTTAAAAGTGGCAAAGTTGAATATCGATGAAAATTCAGCAACACCGCCCAAGTTTGGCATTCGCGGTATCCCGACACTGATGATCTTTAAAGACGGTGATGTGGAAGCAACCAAGGTTGGTGCTTTATCCAAATCACAGTTAACAGCTTTTATTGACAGTAATTTATAAGTTGCAGCCGCGGGCTTGTTTGCATAAACCTGCGGCTTGATTTAATAATAAACTTAAAGAGGTGTAGCCGTCTGTTGGCCTCTCAAAATAAACGACAGTATCAATAATATTTCTTAAACCTAAATCAAACACCCTTTCTAATTATGAATCTTTCTGAATTAAAACTAAAACCCGTTCCCGAATTACTTGAGCTTGCCGCATCGATGAAAATTGACAATGTCTCACGCTCTAAAAAGCAGGACATTATTTTTGCTATTCTTAAATCACATGCAAAAGGTGGTGAAGATATATTTGGTGGCGGTGTTCTGGAAATACTTCAGGATGGTTTTGGTTTTTTACGCTCGGCAGAAGGTTCGTATTTAGCTGGCCCGGATGACATCTATGTGTCACCTAGCCAGATCCGTCGTTTTAGCATGCGCACCGGCGATACCATCGAAGGCAAGATCCGCCCACCGAAAGATGGTGAACGTTATTTCGCTATGCTCAAAGTGGATAAGATTAATTTTGACTCTCCTGAAAGCACACGTAACAAGATCGCTTTTGAAAACTTAACACCTTTGCATCCGAACGAGCGCTTGATCATGGAGCGCGGTAATGGCAGTACCGAAGATATCACAGCCCGTATCATCGATCTGATGTCACCGATCGGTAAAGGCCAGCGTGGTCTGATCGTATCGCCGCCGAAAGCCGGTAAGACCATGATGCTGAACCATATCGCGCAATCGATCGCTGCGAATTGTCCGGAATGTGATCTTATCGTATTGCTGATCGATGAGCGCCCGGAAGAGGTGACAGAGATGGAGCGCAGTGTGCGTGGCGAAGTAGTGTCATCTACTTTCGATGAACCTGCAAGCCGTCACGTACAGGTTGCGGAAATGGTCATCGAGAAAGCCAAACGTCTGGCTGAGCATAAAAGAGATGTGGTTATCCTGCTCGATTCGATCACCCGACTTGCACGTGCTTATAACACCGTGATCCCATCATCAGGAAAAGTATTAACCGGTGGTGTCGACGCGCATGCGTTGCATCGTCCAAAACGTTTTTTTGGTGCGGCACGTAACATCGAAGAAGGCGGCAGTATCACCATCCTGGCAACAGCACTGGTCGATACCGGTTCGAAGATGGACGAAGTGATCTACGAAGAATTCAAAGGTACCGGTAACATGGAGATCCATCTGGATCGCCGTATCACAGAAAAACGTATCTTCCCTGCGATCAACATCAATCGTTCAGGAACACGCCGCGAAGAATTGCTCACCAAACCGGATGAGCTGCAGAAGATGTGGATACTGCGTCGCTTGCTGCAACCGATGGATGAGATCGGTGCCATCGAATTCCTCATGGGTAAACTCCAGGCCACGAAGACCAATGATGAGTTCTTTGATTCGATGAAAGGCTAAAGATCAGTGATCGGTTATTGATAGATAACAAAGATAATAAAAAACACCCGTCTATGCGGGTGTTTTTTTGATTTATGAAAAAGATAATCATACTTTTTTGTTTCGTTTTTTTTCTGAATGCATCTGCTTCGGCGGATGAGATTCATGTCGCTGTCGCCAGTAATTTTAAATATACATTACAGAAACTCGCTGACGCATTTAAAGAAAAAACCGGGCATGATCTGGTCATCAGCAGCGCTTCGAGCGGCAAACTATTTACACAGATCATCCATGGCGCACCTTATGATGTTTTTTTGTCTGCCGATGAAAAACGTGTAGACCTTCTTATCGAAGAACATATGGCTGCAGATAAAAATGCATATGTCTACGCTCTGGGCAGGTTGGTTTTATATTCTAATCTAGAGCAATCTGCTGATTGCAAGACGATATTGCACTCTAGCCGCCTGCGGCACCTGGCTATCGCCAACCCGAAAATTGCACCGTATGGTGCTGCCGCAAAACAGGTACTGGAAAAACTGGGGCTCTGGCAGCAATTGAAACCACGCCTGGTCATGGGTGAAAATATTGCGCAGACATTTCAGTTTGTCTCGACCGGGAATGCGCAGGCCGGTTTTATCGCCAGATCGATGCTCGATATGGGCGAGATTAATGATCATGCCTGTATATGGGATATTCCGACTGATATGTATTCGAAGATCAATCAGAAGATGGTCGCTCTCAAGCGGTCAAAGAAAAAAATACCGGTTGAGGCGTTCATGCGATATATCCGGTCAGCAGAGGCAAGAGCGATAATCAGGGCAAACGGTTATGATGTACTTTGAAGACCGTTGATGTTAATAAAATATATTACGAATAACGTCGGTATGACGAAAACTTAAAATTTATAAATGTTGCCAGGACTAGACCCTTTAATACTTACTGCAAAGCTTGCAGCGATAACGACCTTGATACTGCTCGTTATCGGTACCC
>DAOVJH010000361.1 GCA_030673345.1 Pseudomonadota bacterium | reverse complement strand
AGCACTGGCTCGTGCTGAACTGGAACTCGAACACGCCGAGCATGAACTTGAGACTGCACACCTGAAGCTGGTCACGTTATGGGGAGAGACAAAAAATTCGTTCACCATGGCAGCGGCTAATCTGTTTGCAATCGAAGCAGAAAAACCATTTGAATCGTTAGTATCGTTATTAGAACGTAACCCAGACCTGGTGCGTTTTGCCACAGAAAAACGTCTGAACCAGTCACGCGCTTTGCTGGCAAGATCGAAAGGGTCGGCCGACATGGAGATAAGCGGCGGTCTGCGCCATTTTAATGAGACACATGATTCTGCGCTGGTGTTGTCGCTTAAAGTTCCGTTTGGTTCGGCATCGCGCGCATCGTCCGCTATCAAAGAAGCAGAGATGATGGCCTTAAGTGACCCGCTTGTTTATGAGCAGCAGTACCTGTCACTGTATGCAACCTTGTTCGAACTTCACCAGGAAACCAAACATGCTATTGCTGCAGTTAGCACTTTGCGTAAGACCATCATCCCGCAAGCAGAGCAGGCATTAAAGGATTATGAAAAAGGTTATAGCGCCGGTCGATATTCATTTCTCGAGCTCACAGAAGCGCAAAAATTACTCATCGATCTAAAACTTGAGCTGGTTAATACCGCCTCAGATTATCATCGTTACCATATTGAAACAGACCGGTTGACCGGAGCCGGTCTGTCTACAGGAGCAGAACAATGAAAAACCAGCAGAATAATAGTGTCAGTATTTTTGTCATCGCAGTAATAACGGCTTTGCTAGCCGCCTGGTTATTACTGGCAGAGAAAAATACGCATCAGCATGCCGATAATGGGCATGGCCATGAAGCTGAAGAAGAGGAAGTGGCCAAAGGCCCTCACGGCGGCCGCCTGTTAAGAAGCGAAGGTTTTGATCTTGAGATCACGATCTTTGAAAGAGGGCTGCCACCAGAGTTTCGTGTTTATGCCTACCAGGACGGGCAAGTCGTTCCCGTTGAAAAGGTAAAACTTGAAATCGAATTAAAACGCACCGGCAACAAAGTTGACCATATACAGTTTAATGCAGAGCAGGACTATCTTCGTGGCAACGCGACTATCTATGAACCGCATTCATTCGAAGTTGTTGTGAAAGCCAGTTACCAGAATAAAACCTATGCCTGGAATTACGACAATTTTGAAGGCCGTACCCAGATACCTGTCGACACAGCAAGTGAGATGGGTATCCGCAGTGAGGTTGTGGGACCACAGACGATAAACGATATCCGTACTTTCACCGGCCGCGTGCAAAGCAACCCAAACCGTCTGTCCCGGGTCAGTCCGCGTTTTGCCGGTGTGGTTAAAAAGGTTCGTGCTGAACTGGGTGATACGGTCAAAGCCGGCGATATCCTGGCTACCGTGCAGAGTAACGAGAGTCTGCAAAATTATAATATCAAAGCGCCTATCGCCGGGCTGATCGTGAAACGTGATATCCAGGTAGGTGAAGCCGCTGGTGCCTCGTCGACGGATAGGCCACTGTTTGTTATCGTCGATCATTCTGATGTCTGGGTCGAGCTGGATATCTTTGTGCGTGACCTGGCGCAGGTCAAAACAGGTCAGAGCGTTATCGTCGAAACCCTCGATGCGAAAGACCGGGTAACAGCGACCATCGACTGGATATCGCCGCTGACATCGCATGCCAGTCAAAGTGTTCGTGCCCGTCTAACAGTGCCAAACAAAGAAGGCATTTTTAGACCCGGCCAATTTATCCGTGGCCATGTCACTATCGCAGAACATGATGTAACACTCGCTGTAAGGCAATCTGCTGTGCAAAGCTTTCGTGATTTCCAGGTGGTATACGCGCGTTTCGATGATGTTTATGAAGTTCGTATGCTGGAACTGGGTAGAAGTAATAGCGGCTGGGTAGAAGTGTTAGGTGGTATCGAAGCCGGTACACAGTACGTTACTGAAAACAGTTATCTGGTTAAAGCGGATATCGAAAAGTCAGGTGCCAGTCATGATCATTAATTTTATTTTCAGGGTTTTGGTGTTGAGCGTTGATGGGGGTGTTTCATGTTAGCACGCATCATCAGTTCCTCATTAAAACATCGTTGGCTGATCTTGATCATTGCTGCTGGTATCGCTGCCTTAGGTGTTTATAATTTTAACCGCCTGCCGATCGATGCCGTGCCCGACATCACTAATGTTCAGGTGCAGATCAATACCGAGGCGCCCGGTTATTCACCGCTGGAGTCTGAACAGCGCATCACCTTTCCTATCGAAACCGCGATGGCAGGACTGCCTCGTCTCGATTACACCCGTTCTGTTTCTCGTTACGGTCTGTCGCAGGTCACAGTCATCTTTAAAGACGGCACCGATATCTATCTTGCCCGTCAATTAGTGAACGAACGTTTGGGTGAAGCCAAAGAACGATTGCCTGCTGGCATCGACCCGGCGATGGGCCCGATCGCTACCGGTCTCGGTGAAATATTTATGTACACGGTGAGCAGTACTGATCAGGGCAAACACGATGCCATGTCACTGCGCACCATACAGGACTGGATCGTACGTCCGCAGTTACGCCAGACCCCCGGCGTGGTCGAAGTGAATACCATCGGCGGTT
>DAOVJH010000460.1 GCA_030673345.1 Pseudomonadota bacterium | reverse complement strand
TTCTGTAATGCTTTATTGATAATACGCGTCGCGCTGGCCGGCAGATCAGCACGCACATCGCGTATCGGCCGGAATTTTTCATTGGTGATCTTATAAGCCAGGTTTGCCAGGCTATCTGCCTGGTATGGCAGAACCCCTGAGAGCAACTGGTAAAAACTGACACCCAGGGCATAGATATCTGCACGGCCGTCGACGCGTGCACCGGTCATCTGTTCTGGCGCCATATATGACGGGCTGCCCATGAAACTACCGGTTCGTGTTTTCACGGAATCTGTAATGCGCGCTATTCCAAAATCTGTAATTTTTATCTGCTTGTCTTTCGGGTTGTACATGACGTTACCGGGTTTGATATCACGATGTACGATATTCTGTGCATGCGCGTAATCCAACGCCTGGGCAACAATTTCTATGATCCGATAGACTTCCCGCACCGGCAGTAAAGCCTCAGTCGTGGTGTAGTCTGACAACGGTACGCCGGAAACATAGTCCATCGCAATAAAAGCAAAATCCCGTTCTTCACCCATATCGAAAACAGTAACGATGTTGCTGTGGCTCAAACGACCAGCCGCTTCTGCTTCACGGAAAAAACGATTTTTAACCGTGTTTAACTCTTTTTTACTGAACTGTGAGTAATCCAGCGTTTTGATTGCCACCTGCCGGTTGATCTTTGGATCTCTACCCAGGTAGACCACACCCATAGCACCGCGGCCTAACTCTTTCTCGATCTTGTAACGGCCAAACTCAGGCAGTTCCATCTGTGAACGCACCAGTGTTTTCTGTAGTTGATTCGGTGATGCAACACCGGTCTGTGTCGAACTAAAACCGACGATAGATTTGATGCGCTTCTGTATATCTTTATAATTCTTCTGGCGGTCACTGATATCGGTATAGACCTGGAGCCCTCTATCATATTGGCGCTTACGTTCAAAACCCAGGCCGATCTCGTATAGATCAGCAAGTGCACCTTCTTTGGCACCGCATTTCAACAGGCTGGTAATCGCTGTCTCATAATCCCCTTTTTCATACTGATAATGACCGAGCTGAAACCAGGCATCACGCTGCTGCTGCATCAGGCTGTTCAAGAGCGTCTGGCCAGACATGTAGACATAGGCCACCAGCTGCCCGACCAGCATAAGCAGCAGGATATTGATAGTTGGCCACCAGATGCCTTTGAGTATCAACAGTACCGGCTGCACAGAAATAATGCCCATCACCAGGAACGCCCCCAGGAACAGCCCGCTCTGCCTGGACAGTAATGGCAGCAGCCATAACAGATAGATAACCACCAGTGCCAACAAAATAGGCAGCAGCCACCAGCTGTCAGCCGGTGTGTAATAACTTGCACTTGCCTGCAAACTGCTGAGTGAATCCGCCAGTATCTGAAGACGGTTTACATCCTGCCCTATCAGTACCATCCTGTTTTTAAAATAAGTGTTCGGCTTTGCTGCTGCTACCTGAAGTGACTGCACATCGATCCGGGTATGATGGCCAGTCAACGAAGAAAAATAGTTAAACACCTTGCCAGAAAGATCGATCGGTATCTGCATGGTATCAAGCGTGATATTGCCTTCTTCGCTCCAGTGCAACTGGTCAGTCTTTTGAAAACGGCTGAATACGGCGAGCGTCAGGTCAGGCAGAGAAAATTCTCTGGCCGCGTCATACCAGATCAGTGA
>DAOVJH010000474.1 GCA_030673345.1 Pseudomonadota bacterium | reverse complement strand
TCGGTGATCTGCTGCAGACGTTTTTTACCTTTTTCTAAAGCGTTATCATCGCCGGTATCGGCATGGACGATGATAAACAGCTTGCCCGATAGATTATCAAACACCACGACTTCCTCAGACACCATCAACAGGATATCGGGCGTCTGCAGCGGGTCTGGCTTATCATTTTTTGCCAGGCGTTTTTCTATGTAACCGATAGTCTCATAACCAAAATATCCCACCAGTCCGCCGGTAAAACGCGGCAGCCAATCTTCATCCCGGGCATCTTCGTAGACATTGAACTGAGACTGGTAATCATCGATCCATTGCAGCGGGTCATCAACGGTCTTTTTTTCGATTAACTGATCATCTTCATACTGCGAGATCTCATAACCGGATATCTTGATGATTTTTTTGCATGGCAGACCGATGATGGAATAACGACCCCATTTTTCACCACCCTGCACAGATTCAAACAGGTAGCTGTACGGCGCATTGGCCAGTTTCAGGTAAGTACTGAGAGGTGTGTCCAGATCAGCGAGCACTTCTCGTACTAGCGGGACACGGTTGAAACCCTGTCTCTTGAGTTCAGAGAGCTCGTGTTCAGTTAACTTCAGTTTCGAATAAGTTTCAGCAGACATTATTTTTTCCAGACATAATATTTAAGACGGCACACCATTAAGTAATGGTTCTACGATTAGGGTAAGCATTGCGCTTTACCATCGCCAGTGTTTATTCGTCTCCGCCATTGTTGGCAAGTGTCTGGAAAAAATTTTCATAAGCCGATATTAGAACAAGTTAACTGAAAACAAAAGTCTTTCGTCGTATGTCTTTAATCATTACCCGAAAGACTAAGGACAAAAAGCCGATGATGCCTTTATCTACCAGGCGACGATATTTTTTATCTCCGCCATCGAGTCAACCACCGCGTCCGGGTCGTAGTCGCGGATATCTTCACCGTGATTATAACCATAGGACATGCAGATGATTGAGAACTCAGCTGCCCTTGCTGCTTTAACATCACTCATGGAATCACCGAGCATCATCGATGCCTGTGGCGAGACCCCCAGCTTTTCAGCCGACATAAGTAGCGGCTGAGGATCTGGTTTCTTGCGCTCGACCATATCGCCGCACAAGACCGTTTCGAAATAATCGCTGATGCCCAGATCTCTCAATATAGGCAATGTGAACTCACTAGCCTTATTGGTAACACAACCAATTTTGACACCCGTGGTTTTCAAAAACTCCATCGCTTCTGGCACACCTTCATATAAACAGCTGCGCACCGATGTGTTCTCTGCATACAGTTCACGGAAGATGGGCAATGCTTTGTCGTACAGAGCCTCATCCGGCTCACCGTTTAATTCGTTGATCAAACCACGCTTGACCAGACGTTCGACGCCGTTACCCACCCAGTGCCGCACAGCGGCTTCACCCCGGGTTGGCATATCCAGCTGCTTCAGCATCTCATCGACACAGAATGCCAGGTCAGGCACACTGTCTACCAGCGTGCCATCGACATCGATCAGAACCATTTCGGGACGT
>DAOVJH010000467.1 GCA_030673345.1 Pseudomonadota bacterium | reverse complement strand
CGTCTTGCAGCCATCCTTCAGGGCGTGCATAACAATTACGATATCGATATCTTCCAGCACCTGATCAAAGCAGCCGCTAAAGCGACTAATACCACTGACCTTGAAAACAAATCACTGCGCGTTATCGCCGATCATATACGCTCCTGTGCTTTTTTATGCGTCGATGAAGTCATGCCTTCCAACGAAGGGCGCGGTTATGTACTGCGTCGCATCATTCGTCGTGCCTGCCGGCATGGCCATCAGCTTGGCATGGATGGTCTGTTCTTCTACAAGCTGGTGCAGCCGCTGGTCGAGGTAATGGGTGAGGCTTATCCTGAGCTGGCCAAGGCGAAGGCCAATGTCGAACGTCTTCTAAAGATGGAAGAAGAGCGATTTGCCGAGACACTGGACCACGGCATGAAGATCCTTGAAGAAGACGTCAAACAATTAAAGGATAAGACCATTACCGGTGAAACTTTATTCAAACTGTATGATACATACGGATTTCCGGTTGACCTGACCGCGGATATCGCGCGTGAGCGTGGTTTGGAAATCGATGAAGCAGGCTTTGAATCCTGCATGGAGGCACAGCGTGAACGTGGCCGCAGCGCCAGCCAGTTCGGCGTGGATTACAACAAAGATGTTCAGGTCGAGTGTGACTCGGTATTTACCGGTTACGATCAGGTAAAACAGAATGCAACCGTACTCGAACTGTTTAACGGTTCAGAATCCGTTGATACATTAACAGAAGGCCAGCAGGGGATCATCGTGTTAGATGAGACACCATTCTATGGTGAGTCCGGTGGCCAGGTAGGGGATAGCGGCACGCTGTCTTCGCCGAATGCAACGTTTGTCGTCCAGGATACACAGAAGCAGGGGAAAAGTGTCCTGCACATCGGTGACCTGCAGAACGGGTCGATCAGCAAAGGTGATGAGCTTAACGCAGCGTTTAATCTTGAAAGCCGCAAAGCGATCAGCCGTAACCATTCGGCAACACACCTCATGCACGCCGCATTACAGCAGGTACTTGGCGACCATGTCTCGCAGAAGGGTTCACTGGTCGATGCCGAGAAATTACGTTTTGATTTCTCACACTTCGAGCCGGTAAAAGCGGAACAATTAAAAACCATCGAAAAAATAGTCAATGCGCAGATCCGCGGCAATAGCGAAGCGATGGCAAACGAGATGGAACTGGAGGCGGCAAAAGCATCCGGTGCCATGGCGTTATTTGGCGAGAAGTATGATGATGTCGTCCGTGTGGTTTCTATGGGTGAGCAGACAGATGACAGGTCATTCTCTACCGAGTTATGTGGCGGTGTTCATGTCAGTCGTGTCGGTGATATCGGCTTCTTTAAAATCACCGCAGAAACAGGCATTGCCTCTGGCGTTCGCCGTATCGAAGCGGTAACCGGTGAAGGGGCTGTTAACTGGGTCGAAGAAAAAGACCGGCAACTGGACTCGCTCGCACAACTGCTCAAGAGCAGTCGTGATGAAGTAAATAGTAAAGTTGCGCAATTGATGCAGAAGTTAAAAGAACAGGATAAAGCGTTATCGCAGCTAAAAGGCAAGATGGCATCACAGGCGGGCAGTGACCTGTCCGGCCAGGCTGAAGATATCAATGGTGTGAAGATACTG
>DAOVJH010000344.1 GCA_030673345.1 Pseudomonadota bacterium | reverse complement strand
TCCTGGGCCATCCCGTACGGATGAAGAAATACAGATCGTATTTGATAAATATAAGTCTGCGCTTTATCGAATCTATAACCGTGAGTTGCGTAAGAATCCGATGCTACAGGGTAAAATGGTTCTGCGCTTGACTATCGAGCCGGACGGTAAAGTGTCAGCCTGCTCGGTTGACTCCAGTGATATGGATGCACCCGCACTTGATAAGAAGATTGCTGCCAGGGTGAAGAAATTCAATTTTGGTGCCAAAGATGGGGTGCCAACCATTACTATTCTTTATCCTATCGACTTCCTGCCAGCTTCTTAATTCAGGTTATTTTTATTCATTTTGAGCAGGCTCTGGTATCTATTGACCAGAGCCTTCTCATATCTATGATTTTTATTGATATTTAACTGATTTTTATTTTTAAAACAGGTAAAGGCGGCACTATGTGCTATGCCTGACCGAGTGAAGTGACCTTCTTCACACCATGCGGGGCTAACGATGGTTGACTTGACCGGTCTGAACTGCGGCCGTTAGGGGTGTTTTTTATTTATTCTGTCATAATTTTTTACAGTTGGTTTAAGTGCCGCCTTTTTCAGGACGAAGTTGGCGTGCGACAGGTCATTTTATTCCTATATATACTGTCGAAATAGTGACATTTTTCGAGCTATCCATACGTTAACTACTATACTTAAAGCGATATTGTTGTATGGATACTAACAAGCTGTTGTTAATAATTTTATTATTAGCCCCGAGTTATTAGCCCCGAGTTGTTCAATTGAAGCTAAAATCAAATTAGATATAATCTAAATTTGCGAGTTGTTGTTGGATGTTGTTGTTTATGATGGGAAATTAGCTGGTTTTACCTACTCGCGAAAACTAGCGTTCTTTTTTTGAGGTAGCATTTTTGATGGCAACTGTGTACGTTTTTAATTATGACTGTATGGATGATTAGGCAGCGATCGTGTTGATATATATCCTGCAGTTAGCATTCTCTGATCGGGTCGCGCGTGCGCCTTTGGTAGACTCCCTGTCTGCCACAAGTTCATCAGTAGATATTAATGCAGAAGATGTAAGTTCAGCTCAATACCGTTTCGGTTTTCTGTTGCTGTTGTTCTTTGTTTTATCGCTGGCAATGGCTTCACCTGCACAGGCTGCACAGACCCCATGCTCAGCCATCGGTGGTTTACTTGACGGTAATGTTACGCCTGTGCCACCGGCCAACATCAAGATTGACGCAAATTGCCGGATACAGAATTATCCGGGCGGTTTAAATACCAACTTCAGTTTTGATAATAATGACCCGACCCCGTATCTCGTTATCTTCGATAATGTTTCCCTTACCGGTAATATGTCATGTAACGTTGTTGCCGGTCACAAGATCTGGTTTACAAATAATGCAACAACGACACTCAGTGCCAGCTGTCAGAGTATCTTAATACCGGTCGAGAAAATCGATAAGCAGAATCCCGTTGGCCAGACCACCGCCACCATCGGTGTACCTTTCACTTATATCATGACCATCCCGGTGTTGTTTGATCCGGGAACAGGTAACGTGGCGCTTGACGGTTCGGTCAATGACCTGGGCAACATCCATATTTCAGATGACCTGTCGATTGCCGGCACGTCTGCCAATGGTACCGTGAACGGTGCAGACCTGACGTTGCTTGATGTGATTGCTTATGAAAAGGGCACCGGTATCACGGTACCGATCAATAATATAGGCGGCAATAATCTCGATTTTACCCTGCCAAATATTGCGGCGAATGATCAGATTATTGTTGAGGTAACCGTTGTACTCAACGATACGGCGGCTAACGTTGCCGGTAATACCTTTATCAATACCGCAAAGTGGGAATTCTCACGGCTTATCGACAACCAGTTTTTCAGTCCGCTGCCGGGTGAGAATGGTATTACGCTGCCGTTGACTATCGCCGAGCCGAATCTGGTGGTGACGAAGTCGAACCCTGACACGGTATTAAATGTTGGTATCCTGTCGACCTTCACTATCGATGTGCAGAATAATGGCGGCAGTGATGCCTGGAATGTCAGCATCTTCGACCAGTTTCCTGACGGTGCTACTGCCGGCATGTGTGATTATGACCCGACTTCGGGTGCTGGAATCACCGCCCAGGTTTTTGATTCACTAGGCACCAACCCGGTTTCACCGGTGTTGATTCAGGGTGTCGACTTCTCTGCAACCTATAGAGATGCCACTGTTAATCCGCCATCGACCCGCTGCCAGCTCGAGATCGATATGTTGAGCAGTGCTGCCGTTATCGGGCCGACTCAGCGTTTGATTATTACCTATCAGACCCAGCTCGATGCTAATACTACCGCCCAGGGGGCATTACTGATCAATGTTGCCGGTGCTGTTGGCTGGTATGGTGATGACCCGGCGAATAACCCTAGACAATACACCCGATCGATCACTGACGGTACACCGCTGATCGCGGATCATGAAGATAGTTATACCATCATCACAGCACTGTCAGGCTATGTTTTTCATAAGATAGTTGAGAACCGGACCACGGGTGCAAACCCGACGGCCACCGCGGCACCGGGTGATACCCTGCGTTATCGCTTACGCCTGTTTAATGTGGATCAGAACTTTACCGCGATCAGTATATTCGACCAGCTGAATACGACGCAATTTGATCTGACTACGTTCAACATGATTACCATTCCGGGTAATGCGGAATTTATTTACAGTAATGTTACCGGGCAGTTGAATATCGATGGGCT
>DAOVJH010000464.1 GCA_030673345.1 Pseudomonadota bacterium | reverse complement strand
GTCGACGTAACTCTGGCGTTGGCAGGAGAATTTTTCTAATACAGCAGCATACAGCGTTTGTTTGGAGTCGAAGTGCCGGTACAGGATGGCGGGGCTGACGCTGACAGCACGGGCGATTTCATCGATAGAAACGCCATGAAAGCCTTTGTTAGCAAAAAGGCCCTGAGCGGCAGAGAGTATGCTCTCTCTGCGCTCAGGGCCTGAAAGTCGATGGCTCAACTTTTTGTCCTTAGATATTAATGGTCGGACTTATGCAGCTTTCTGGATCATGAAGACAAACTTGCCGTCTTCTTCGCCGCTTGATTTCAGCTCGTTGCCTGTTTGCTTACAAAAAGCTTCGAAGTCTTTTACAGAGCCTGGGTCAGTTGCAATAATTCTAAGTGTTTGACCTGCATCCAGTGCTGAAATCGCTTTTTTAGCGCGCAGGATTGGAAGTGGGCAGTTTAAACCGCTTGCATCTAGTTCTGAATCAAAATCGCTCATAATTAACTCCTCTTTGAAGTTTGTAGTTATAAAAACTGATTACGTTTATTTATATAAGTAAACGTTTACTAACTTATGAAATAAAAAGCCGTATGTCAAGGATATTTGTCATATTTATGATTTTTTTGACCACAAAAAGGCCAGAGTTGAACCGCTGATATTGTGCCATATGCTAAAAACAGCGCCAGGCAGCGCTGCAGCCGCAGAAAAGTGCTTTAAGGCCAGTGCGACGGCCAGACCGGAATTCTGCATGCCGACTTCGATGGCCAGTGTACGGCACTCTTTGTCTTTGTAACCCAGTAATTTTGCGCTGCCGTAACCCAGCAGGATGCCGGCGGCGTTGTGTAGTACCACTGCCAGTAATAGCAGTGTGCCCAGACGGCTGAATTGTTCAGCATTGAGGGCGGTGATAATCGCGATAATCAGCACGATGGCGCAGACGGCGATTAGCGGCAGGTAGCGTTCGATGGTCGCTATCCTGTAGGCGTAATAGTGTTTAAGCAGCAGTCCCAGGCCGACCGGTAAAATAACGATGTTTAAAATGGTGCCCAGCATTTTTATCGCGGGTACTTCGATTGTGGTGTCTGCAATCAAAAAGGTAATCGCTGGTGTCAGTATCACGGCGAGGATGGTAGAGAGGCTGGTCAGGCTGATCGACAGCGCTACATTGCCTTTGGCAAGATAGGTGATGAGGTTCGATGCTGTACCGCCAGGGCAGGTGCCAACCAGTATTAAACCGATGCTTAGTTCTGGACCGAGCTGCAGGGCACTGGCGATTAATAAAGCGGTTAGCGGCATGACGGTGTACTGCAGTGCTAACCCGCTGAGGATCAGCTTTGGCATGGAAAGCGCGCGTCTGAAGTCGTCAATGCTTAACGTTAAACCCGTGCTGAACATGATGACAGTGAGCAGTGGAATGATGCTGGATTTCAGTTCGGTAAAAGGCGCAGGAATGGAATAAGCAAATAGCGATAAGCCGATTGCCCAGATCGGAAATAATCGTATGAAGATATCCATGTTTAGTGGTTGGCTCTAAGGGCTGCTCTAGATATCGAGGGTGAGTTGATCAGACTCTATCTTCAATGGCAGCGATCGAAGTGAGTCGCCATTGCAGGGACCGGCGATGCATTCGCCCGAGCTGATCACGAAGAGC
>DAOVJH010000051.1 GCA_030673345.1 Pseudomonadota bacterium | reverse complement strand
CTGGCATATCCAGCAGGGCATCAACTGTTTCGAGCAGCATTTTGGGATGCGGCCAAAAGGCATCTGGTTATCTGAGGGTGCAATTTCAGATGATGCAGTGGCGCTGGTCGAAGAGTTTGATTTTAAGTGGACAGCTTCCGGTGAGGGTGTATGGCGTAACAGCATGCAGCTCAGTGAGCATGACCCGGAAAAGGTCCACAGCAAACGTGCACTTTTTCACCCGTATGTATTAAAGGGTTACAAGCCCAAGCTGTTTTTTCGGGATGATGGCCTGTCTGATCTGATCGGATTTGAATACAGCAAGATGAATTCGGTCGACGCGGCCAATGACCTGGTGAATAACCTGGTGAACATTGCTGACTTCCTCGGTGATAGCGCGAGCCGACATGTTGTTTCGATTATCCTCGATGGAGAAAATGCCTGGGAATATTACCCGCATAACGGCCACTATTTTCTGGATCATCTCTATCAGACCTTGCCCGATCACCCGCTGGTGCGAGCAACGACTTTTTCTGAACTGACCGAAAAAACCAAAACGCATGAACTCGAAAAACTGTGTGCTGGCAGCTGGGTCTACGGTTCCTTTTCAACATGGGTCGGTGAACCGGATAAAAACAGGGCATGGGACCGTCTGATCGAAGCAAAGCGGGTTTATGACGAAGTAATGATGGAAGGCAAGTTAACGGCACAGGAACAGGCGATAGCAGTACGTCAGCTGGCTATCTGTGAAGGTTCTGACTGGTTCTGGTGGTTCGGTGATAAAAATGCTTCGGAAAGTGTGAATGATTTTGATCAGTTATTTCGAGGGCAGCTGAAAAACCTGTACAAGCTGCTGAAACTTAAGATACCCGATAACCTCGATGAACCGCTATCGGTTGGCGGTGGCAGTTCAGAGAATGCTGGCACCATGGTGCGAAATGTCTAATAAAAATACCGGATAAAGAGATGAATAGGCCATCACACAATCTACAGCTAAGACGATCAGGCATACTGCTGCATCCGACATCATTGCCTTCCGGTATCCTGGATGGTGATGTCGATCGCTGGCTGCAGATGATGGCTGATACCGGTTTCACCGTATGGCAGGTATTGCCGCTTGGCGAACCGCAGAGCGGACTATCACCTTATCAATGCAGTTCAGCTTTTGCATTTAATCCTGCGCTGCTGCGGGAATTTCCTGGCATCGATGAAAGTGACGATGACTTTATTAGCTTCTGCGCTAAACAGCAGTTCTGGCTGGATGACTATGTACTGTTCAAAATATTGAAGCAGCATTTTAACGATGTGGCATGGATCGAGTGGCCGGAGCAATGGAAGTCCCGTGATCCAGAGACTCTGCAGCAGTCCCGTAAAGAGTATGAAAAAAATATCGCCGAGTTGAAATGGCAGCAGTACCAGTTACATAAACGCTGGTATGAGATCAGGGAAATGGCGTCTTCCATGGGCATCCTGTTATTCGGTGACATGCCAATTTTTATCGGTCATGACAGTGCTGATGTCTGGTCTCATCCTGAATGGTTTCGGCTGGACTCAGACGGTAACATGAAAGTCGTCAGCGGTGTGCCGCCTGACTATTTCTCGGAGACAGGGCAGCGCTGGGGCAATCCTCATTATGACTGGGATGCCATGCGGGAAGATGGTTTCTCATGGTGGAAATCCAGGATCCATCATCATCTCGAACTGTTTGACTTTGTTCGTATCGACCATTTCAGAGGTCTGGAAGCGTCCTGGGTTATCGACGCATCGTGTGAGACGGCGGTCGATGGGCAGTGGCAGAAAATGCCCGGGGATGAGTTATTGTCGGTGATAAAGTCGAGCATAGAAAAATGTTACGATCAGTTGCCTTTCGTTGCTGAAGACTTAGGCATCATCACGCCGGAAGTGACGGCATTAAGAAAGAAATATCATCTGCCGGGTATGTCGATCTTGCAATTTGGCTTTGATGAGTTTGATGACAGCCCGCATAAAACAAAAAATATAAAAGAAGATACCGTGGTATATACCGGTACGCACGATAACGATACCACAAAAGGCTGGTTTAACAGTCTTGAAGAGCATGTTAAAAACCATGTGTTAGAAGTGCTGAACCTGCCGTCGGCCATCGATAGTTTTGATGTAGATGATCAGGAAACGGATGGTTTTGACGCTGACCCCAGCGGCTGCTGGTATGACAATATCGATGTGGCTGACCTGGTCGTAGAAAGGCTGGTCGATAACGCCATGCATTCACACGCAAACATCTGCATAATTCCAGTACAGGATTGCCTGCACCTCGGTTCAGATGCAAGAATGAATACCCCCGGTACCATCACAGGAAACTGGCAGTGGCAGTTTCAATGGGAACAGATAGAGCATCAGCACGACAGCAGTCGGATGAAAAAGATGCTGCAGCGAAACGAGAATACACACAGATTCATTTGCTCAGACAATTGATACAACAGTTGAACAATTAAATGGTTGAAGCATTAACAAAAATACAGCATGGCTGGCACCATGATCCGTTCGAATGGCTGGGCCTTCATCCCGGGCGTCCGGGATACGTGGTGCGCGCATTCATGCCGTCTGCAGAAAGTGTCGAACTGGAAGGCATCGGTGCCATGTCACGATATGAAGGCACCGATACTTTTGAGATAAACATCAGTAAAGCGCAAAAAGAAAACCTGCCGCAGCATTACACGCTGCACTGGACCGAAAAAGGCTCACAGAAATCACATAAGGTGGTTTCGCCCTATAGCTTTCAGCCGGTACTCAACGATTTTGATCTAGACCTGTTCAGCGCGGGAACGCATCTGCACATCTACCGTTTTCTGGGTGCTCGATTACAGACCATCGATGATGTAGAAGGCTGCCTGTTTGCTGTCTGGGCGCCTAATGTAAAACGTGTCAGCGTGGTCGGTGACTTCAATGGCTGGCATGGTCTGCGCCACCCGATGCGCAACCGTGGGGGCTCCGGTGTATGGGAGCTTTTTGTCCCGGGACTGCACGCGTCTGATAACTATAAGTTTGAGATCCGCAGCCATAGCGATGAGATACTGCAAAAGACAGATCCTTATGCACGGTCCATGGGGATGCGTCCGGATACCACCAGCAAGATAGCGAGCGACGATTATCAATGGGCTGACGAAGGCTGGCTGTCCCAGCGCCGGCAATGGCAATGGCTGCACGAACCCATGTCCATCTATGAAGTGCATGCCGGTTCGTGGCGACGCCATGATGATGGCAGCTTTCTAAGTTATACCGAACTGGCCGAACAGCTCATTCCTTATGTGAAAGAAATGGGTTACACACATATCGAGTTTCTGCCGTTCACCGAACATCCGCTGGACGAGTCCTGGGGTTACCAGGTCAGCGGCTATTATTCACCGACAGCAAGACATGGCAGTGCGGATGAACTGCGTTACCTGATAGACACGGCCCACCAGAATGGCATCGGCATCATCCTCGACTGGGTACCTGCGCATTTTCCACGCGATGAATTTGCACTGGCGCGATTCACCGGTGAAAGCTGTTATGAATACGGTGACCCTAAAAAAGGCGAGCACGTCGACTGGGGGACGCTGATCTTTAATTACGGCCGCAATGAAGTACGTAATTTCCTGGTCGCCAATGCCGTGTACTGGATAGAAGAATTTCATATCGATGGCCTGCGTGTCGATGCGGTTGCCTCTATGCTGTACCTGGACTATTCACGTGAGCACGGACAATGGTCGCCCAATGTTCATGGTGGCCGCGAGCACCTGGAAGCCATCGATTTTCTGAAGAACCTGAACAATGTCGTGCATGCAGAGTTTCCCGGGGTACTGACACTGGCAGAAGAGAGTACTGACTGGCCCATGGTGTCACGCCCGACCGATGGCGGCGGCCTCGGTTTTTCCATGAAATGGAACATGGGCTGGATGCACGATACGCTGAACTATGCACAGACCGATCCTCTGTACCGGCGTTTTCATCAGAACCAGCTGACCTTCAGCCAGTTATATGCCTACAGTGAAAATTTTGTACTGCCGCTGTCACATGACGAAGTCGTGCACATGAAACGCAGCATGCTGGATAAGATGTCAGGTGATGCCTGGCAGAAGTTTGCCAACCTGCGAGTACTATATGCCTACCAATACGCACACCCGGGTAAAAAACTGCTGTTCATGGGCGGTGAGTTCGGACAGTGGGACGAGTGGAGCGAAAGCAGATCACTGGACTGGGCAGTCTCCGGCATCGATAAACATGCGGGTCTGTACAACCTGATCAGTGACCTCAACGGGATCTATCGCAGCAAACCTGCCATGCACTTCTATGACTTTGATCACCAGGGGTTCCAGTGGATCAGTTGTGATGATGTCGATAACTCGGTGCTGGCATTCATACGCCATGCACAGGGTAAAGCCATCCTGTGCCTGTTCAACTTCACGCCGGCACCACTGGAAAATTATATTATCGGTGTGCCGGAATCCGGAAATTATAAAGAGATCTTTAATTCCGATGCCGCATGGTATGGTGGAACGGATGTTGGTAATGGTGGTGAGATCAGCAGCCAGCCGCAACAGGAACATGGTTTTGAACACAGCCTGAGGGTAACGATTCCGCCATTAGCTGCACTGTTTCTGGAGAAGATGGACACGTGAATATCTTATTTGCAGCCAGTGAAGCATTTCCTTTTATCAAGACGGGTGGTCTTGGTGATGTCGTACACAGTCTGCCGATTGCGTTGAATCAGCTGGGTGATGATGTTCGACTGGTACTGCCTGCCTACAGAGATGTATTAGCTTCAGTGGATGGATTAAAAGAACTGGGTTTCTGGGATCTGCCCGGCGCAGACGTTACCCACCGTGTACGAATCTTGCAGGCACACCATGAAGGGCTTACTGATTACCTGTACCTGATCGATGTGCCATCACTGTTTGACCGGGCAGGCAACCCCTACGTACATTCGGACGGTTTTAACTGGCCTGATAATGCAGAACGTTTTACCGTATTCAGCCGTGCTGTCGCGCAGATGGCAAAAGGCATACCCGGCACCGACTGGCATCCTGACGTGGTGCATTGCCACGACTGGCAGACCGGGCTGGTGCCGGCTTTCCTGAGTATGGCGCATCCACGCCCGAAGACCGTGTTCACTATTCACAACCTGGCTTATGACGGCCATTTTTCGCGTGATGATTTCACCAGACTGGCGCTGCCGCCGGAATGGTGGTCACCCGACTATGTCGAATTTTATGGCGGTTTTTCCATGTTGAAGGCAGGCATGGTCTTTGCTGATCAGGTCACCACCGTCAGCCCGACCTATGCCAGGGAAATCTGTACCCCGGAATACGGTTACCGGTTCGAAGGGGTGCTGCAGCATCTCGGTGACAAGCTCAGCGGCATACTCAACGGCATTGATCTTGAGATATGGAACCCGGAAACAGATGATCACCTCGTTCAGAACTACAGCGTCGAAAATAGCAAACAGCGGCAGCCATGGGTCAAAGCTAAACTCGCCAATAAAAATGAATTACTGACCCAGATCAGATTAACCAGGGCTGACGTGCCCGTCAAGGCGCCCTTACTGGGGTTTATCGGCAGACTGGTCGAACAGAAAGGCGTGGACCTTATCACTGATATGTTAGCAGAGCTGTTCCGCACGACAGATGCCGTCATGATAATACTGGGCTCAGGCGACAGCCTCTATGAAGCCGAGTTAACAAAACTGGCCGATAAATACCCGGCAAGGCTTCACGTACATATCGGTTATTCTGAATACCTGGCCCATAGGATCGAGGCGGGCTGTGATCTTTTTCTCATGCCATCGCGATTCGAACCCTGTGGTCTGAACCAGATGTACAGTCTGCGCTACGGCACACCGCCTGTGGTAAATTTTACAGGTGGTCTGGCGGATACGGTAACCGATGCAACAGCGATGGCATTAAAAGATAAAACGGCAAATGGTTTCGTGTTTAACGATGTTCATGCAGACGCGTTGCTGTCGGCGATCAAGCGCGCACTGACAATATACAAAAAACCAAAACAGTGGCAACAGCTATGTGAAACAGCCATGCAGCAGAAACTGGGCTGGGAGGCCAGTGCCAATAAATATCAGGCACTGTACCAAAAATAAATTAAGAGATGAAACATGCCAAATAAAAACTGGGTAGATACAAGTAAAATTCCTGATATGGAACCTCTGCAGGCAGACAGTCGCTCCCTGTCTGAAGGTTTTCATCGTTACCTCAGAAACCATCTCGGTCATTTTCTTGGCTGTGTGCCTTTCTATATCTACGAAGCCATGTCACTGACCATACGTGATCGCATCATGGCACGATGGAACAACACCTGGCAGCGTCACAAACAGCCCGGTACCCGCAAAGCTTATTACATGTCACTGGAATTTTTGATCGGTCGTGCACTGGGTAATCATCTGCTGAACCTGGATATCGAAAAAGAAACACGTGAAGCCCTGTGCAGCTTTTCAGTCGAGCTCGAAGACCTGATGGAAGAGGAGCCCGATGCCGGCCTTGGAAACGGCGGCCTTGGCAGACTGGCTGCCTGCTTCATGGACAGCTGTGCCACGCTTGAACTGCCGGTGATCGGTTATGGCATCCGTTATGAGTACGGCATGTTTCGTCAGATAATAAAAGAAGGTTACCAGGTCGAAGAACCGGACCACTGGTTACGCGACGGTAACCCGTGGGAAGTGTCACGCCCCGAATACGAACAGACCATTCATTTTGGCGGACGCACCGAACATTTCAAAGACAAGCAAGGTATCCACCGCGTACGCTGGATCGAGACCAATGACGTCATCGCTATCCCTTACGATATGCCGATATCCGGTTATTGTAACGAGACCATCAATACGCTCAGGCTGTGGAAGGCAACCGCGACCAAGGCATTTAATCTCGATGAATTTAACGCCGGCAGTTACTCCGATGCAGTAGAAGCAAAAAATGATGCCGAACACATCTCCATGGTGTTGTATCCGAATGATGCCAGCGAGAGCGGAAAAGAACTGCGGCTGAGACAACAGTATTTTCTCGCTTCTGCCAGCATCAAAGATGTGATCAGGCTGTGGGAAGAGGCCGAAGGCGAAGACTACACCCGTTTTGCAGAATTCAACGTGTTCCAGATGAATGATACCCATCCGACCATCGCGGTTGCTGAGCTGATGCGTATACTGCTGGATGAAAAACAGCTGGAGTGGGGGCCCGCGTGGGAGATCACCACGAAGACCATGGCTTATACCAATCACACCTTGCTGCCAGAAGCGCTGGAACGCTGGTCGGTTTCACTGATGGAGCGTCTACTGCCGCGGCTGATGGAGATCATCTATCAGATCAACAAATTATTTTTACACGATGTCGCTCTCAAGTGGCCGGGTGACACTGACCGGCAATCAAGGATGTCGATCATCGAAGAGAGCGACTATAAGCAGGTGCGTATGGCTTACCTCGCTATCGTCGGCAGCTTTTCTGTGAACGGTGTTGCCAGGCTGCATTCAGAATTATTATGCGATGGTCTGTTTAAAGATTTTTATGAGCTGTGGCCGGAAAAATTCAATAACAAAACCAACGGTGTCACACCGAGACGCTGGATCGCACGTGCAAACCCGAATATGACCAAGCTGATCACCGAGCATATCGGTTACGAATGGGTGGCTGACCTTAGTCATATCCATTACCTGAAAGATTGCGCAGACCCAGAAAATCAGGACTTTCATCAGAAATGGTTTGATATCAAGCAGGCAAACAAACAACGGCTGGCTGACCTGGTCCTCAATGCCAGCGGTGTCGAGTTCAATCCGGAAGCGATGTTCGATGTGCAGGTAAAGCGTATCCACGAATACAAACGCCAGCTGCTGAATGTATTGCATGTCATACATCTATATATCCGCATAAAAAATGGCGAAACGAAAGACTGGACACCGCGTAACGTGTTGATAGGCGGCAAGGCTGCGCCGGGTTACCACATGGCGAAGCTGCTGATAAAACTGGTCAATAATGTCGCTGATATCGTCAACGGTGATCCCGATGTTAATTCAAAATTAAAACTGGCGTTCCTGCCAAATTATAATGTCTCGGCGATGGAAATTATCGCACCGGGAACCGATCTGT
>DAOVJH010000117.1 GCA_030673345.1 Pseudomonadota bacterium | reverse complement strand
TATAGAACGGTACAAGTTCTGCGGGCTGATCGACGTTGGCATCATCAGCACAGGCACTGATGAACAACACAGCTGCAAGCAACAGCAGATAACGGGGAAAACAGAATACGTTATTATTCACGGTAAAATTTATATCAGATTGTTCGGCTATGCGGTTAGGCAATAAATAGGTCTATACGTTCACACTGCTGGCATGAATAGCGGCGGCATCAGAACTCTCTGCTGAGCCCTGGCCGAGATTCTGGCGTTTCAGCTTCAACCATCTACTGGCAGCAATACCCTGCAGGTCGATGGCTTTATCATAGGCTATTCGTGCCTGAGTCACCTCACCCTTTGCACTGAAGACATCACCTTTTAACTCTTCGTACTGAGCATCATAGGCTGCATCATGCACCATCTCTAACAGTGACATGGCTTCATCATATTTCTTTTGTTCGAGGTAGATATTGGCGAGACGCAAACTGGCAATCTGTTTGGTGACACTGTCGTTGGCGTGCTTTATTGCCAACTCAAGCTGAGCGACAGCACTTTCGATGCTGTCCTTTTCATACTCTGCCTTAGCAAGAGCCAGCGAAGCAAGCGCAGCATAAGGTGTATCGGAATACTCATTGATGAGCTGATTGTGAATATCGATAGTCTTATCATCTATCGACTGTATCGCAACGCTCTGCATCACCTGCATATACATATCACTGGCAATGACTGCATGAACATTATTTTGCTCGACATAATAACGCCAGCCGAATAAAGCAGACACGCCGACAAACAGGCCGACGATTAAAGAAGTTCCATTTTCTTTCCACCATTTCTTTAAGGCTTCTACCTGTTGTTCTTCTGTTTCGTACTCATTCATCGCTATTCTCTATCCTATCCAATATTTGTAATAAATTTGATCAGCTCATCAAAGCTGACTGTGATCTGTTCTTTTTTCTGGCGCAGATACTTTACGGCAACCTGCTCATTTTTTAGCTCATCTTCTGCAAGTATGAGGGCAATCTCTGCACCGCTTTTATCGGCTTTTTTCATCTGGCTCTTGAGTGAACCACCGCCGCAATGTACGATCATTTTAACATCAGGCTGCTGCTCTCTTATCTCTTCAGCCAGCTGAAGGCCTCTAAGCTCACTCGCTTCACCCAGCAAAACCAGGTAGATATCGATAGTCTCTGGCTGCTGTTGCTGCTGAGACTCCAGCAGTGACAGGATCCGTTCCATACCCAGGGCAAAACCGATAGCAGGTGTGGATTTACCGCCTAACTGTTCGACCAGGCCATCATAACGGCCGCCGGCGCATATTGTACCCTGTGCGCCGAGTTCATCGGTAACCCATTCGAAAACGGTCTTACAATAATAATCCAGACCGCGCACCAGCCGGAGATTTATCGTATATTCCACACCGACGGCATCCAGGCAGACCTTTAGTTTATCAAATTGTTGCGCAGATTCTTCATCCAGGTAGTCGATCAATGCCGGCGCATTATCCAGCATTTCCCGCATCGCCGGATTTTTACTGTCCAGAACACGCAACGGGTTGGTATCCAGGCGGCGTAGACTATCTTCATCGAGCTGATCTTCATGCTGTTTCAGATAATCGACAAGCACCTGTTTATACTTAATTCTTGCCTGATTGGAACCGAGTGTATTCAGCTCCAGCCGCACACCTGTGAGTCCTAGCTGTTTCCACAGCCTGGCGCCAATCAGGATCAGCTCAGCATCGATATCCGGTGTTTCGATACCATATACCTCAGCACCGAACTGGTGAAACTGCCGATAACGCCCCTTCTGCGGGCGCTCATGACGGAACATCGGTCCGCTGTACCATAAACGCTGCACCTGATTGTGCAACAGGCCATTCTGTATACCAGCGCGTACACAGCTTGCCGTACCTTCCGGACGCAGGGTCAGCTTATCGCCATTTCGATCTTCGAACGTGTACATCTCTTTTTCGACGATGTCAGTTACTTCACCGATCGAGCGGCAGAACAGATCTGTCGACTCGACCAGCGGCATACGTATTTCTTTATATCCATAGCCAGCCATGAGCTGACGGATGATCGCTTCAAACGACTGCCAGCGAAAACTGTCGTCTGGCAATACATCATGCATACCACGAATGGATTTTATTAATTTAGCCATTTGTTATTATTAATTTTTAATCTGATTACTTAATTGTCTGGTAACGAAACCGAGGAAACACGGCATGAGATAGTTAGTGGAAAATGACGTCTTGACCTTGTGCTGAAACTATAAAACTCGCTGTATTATTCGCCCGGATAAAATCTGTCGCATCGACCTCGAGACCGTTAATGAGTACTCGCGTTGTCTTCGCATTCCCCATCGAGATGCGGAACGGCGCTCGACCAACGAGAACCTTGCTACTGCCAACAGGCAGCATATTATAAAGCAGACGCGAATTATTGGCATCACGAACTTGCACCCATGAGCCATGCTCAGCGATTATCTCGATGGTATCACTAACAGCTTCACCATCAGTAGCTTCAATATCAGCGTCTGCCGCATTCGCTACCGCTGTTCCGACGGGCTCAACAGTCTCTGCCACTTCGTTGATACCCGGATCCCGGGCAGTCGTTTCGCCGGTTTCTTCTGCCGCAATTTCTTCTACAGCTGCCTCTTCAGCTTGCTGCTGTTGATCTAACTCATTGACGATTAGTTCGCCATCTTCACTCATGCGAGCATTCTGATTGATAGCGATCTGTGTTTCACCTATAGAATCCACTGAATTACCGGTAAAAATCTGCTCTTTCGCATCCATTGCGCTCTCCATTACACCGGCCTTTTTCTGATAATACTGAAAACTGCCAAAACCGATAGCAGCGATACCGGCAACGACCAGCAGCGCTGTTATGGTTTTTATCAGTGGAGACTGGCTACTCGCTTCACCGGGCAAATTTGACCGGGGTTTCAGATCACTTACATCGTCATGGGGAACGGCACGGTTATAGAGATCAAGCACCTCATCCTCAGATATCTCCAGAAATTTTGCGTAAGCACGTATGTAACCCTGGGCAAATGTCGGCGCTGGCAATGCCTCTATGGCGTTATTTTCTATCGCCGTGATTATGTCGGCCGATATCCTCAGATATTCGCCAACCTCTTCGATCGTATAATTTTGGGATTTACGTGCCTCAGCCAGCAGGCCACCAAAATCGATATTATTATCCGTTGAAGCACCGTTTGAATCGCCGCTTAAATCGCCGCTTAAATCGCCGCTTGAATCGCCGCTTGAATCATCTTTCGAATTATTCATCATCTCAGTTGTTCACTTCGGGCTTGCGCCTCTACCCAGCCTGCCTCATCTGAATCAGGAAATTCCTTGATCAACTGGCGTGCATATTTTATATAGTGATCTTTTGCACCCAGGTTTTTCTCCGCCTGGGTCTGAATCCATAAACTTTCAGCACTTACTGGTTTTACTGCGTGGTAACGCTGAATATAAGCACGTGCCATAAGGTAGCGCTCTGTTTTGATTCCAACCTCGGCCATCGATATCAATGAACCTGGCAAGTTTGCATCTTTACGAAGCGATCTCCTTAATAGTATTTCGGCATTTTTGTATTCGCCCTGCTTTATATAACAGCTGCCGGCATTGCTTTCTGCCAGATAAAGCGATTCATAAAAGGGATTAGTGTATGCCACCTTTAACAGCCTTTGCGCTTCTTCATATCTGCCTAAAGTACAAAGAAAAGCACCGTAGCTATTTGATAGATCTGGATCTTCAGAATTCAGATCGAGTGCCTCCTGATATTTTTCATCTGCTTCTTCGGACAGGCCCAGCAACGCATACAGGTAAGCCAGTGTTTTGTAGGCTGGAAGATAATCCGGGTTCTGCTCGATCGATTTCTCCAGTTTATCCCTGGCGGGTTTATACTGTTTACGCTGTATATAACCAATGGCCAACTGGGTGTTTAATTCCGACGCCTCTTTGAGATTAGGCCCTGAATCCGTTCTGGTCGTTCCAAAGTTATCTGTTGTTGTTGTCGTCGTCGTGCAACCGACCAGGATTGATGCTGCCAGGGTTGCAATGAATACGTTTTTTATAATTATTATTTTTTGCATCTATTATTCCATCCCGTATCGGGGCTCTTCAAAACGACGGTGACGACGGCTCTTATCTTCGATCTTGCCTGCGAGCTGGCCACAGGCTGCATCGATATCTTCACCGCGTGTCTTACGTACTACTGTGGTCATGCCTGAACTATGTAGTATCTCTCTGAAACGTGTTATCGCATTTTTTGATGAAGTGCGATAACCAGAACCTTCGAACGGGTTAAATGGTATCAGATTCATCAAGGTCGGAATGCCCTTCAATAACTTGATCAGTTCACGTGCATGTTCCGGCTGGTCGTTAATGCCGTCTAACATCACATACTCAAAGGTTATTCTAGAACGTGTATTCTGTTTATCCATAAAACGGCGACAAGCGGCCATTAATTCTTTTAGTGGATATTTTTTATTGATCGGCACTAACTCATCACGCAGTGCATCGTTGCTGGCATGTAATGACACTGCCAGCCTCATATCGAGCGTATCGCCCAGACGATCTATCGCAGGAACCACGCCCGCCGTACTCACAGTAACGCGCCGTTTACTTAATCCGTATGCAAAATCATCCATCATGATACGCACTGCCGTTATCGTATTATCAAAATTCAATAAAGGTTCACCCATGCCCATCATCACGACATTGGTAATCTTACGACCCGGTTTCTTTTCCTCTTCGAGCAGATGCGCTGCAAGCCAGACCTGGGAAACAATTTCAGCTGCCGTCAGGTTGCGGTTAAAACCCTGGCGGCCCGTGGAACAGAAACTGCAGTCAAGCGCGCAGCCTACCTGTGATGAAACACACAAGGTGCCACGGTCATCTTCAGGGATAAAGACGGCCTCGATGTGATTACCATCACGCAGTTGCAGCAGCCACTTGCGAGTACCATCTTTTGATATCAGGTCTTTTGCGACACGGAGGTTTTCTATGCAGCTTGTTTCAGCCAGTTTATTGCGCAGGTCTTTAGAGAGGTTATTCATCTGCTGGAAATCGGTGACACCCAGCTGGTGGATCCACTTCATTACCTGCGTAGCGCGGAATTTTTTCTCGCCGATGGCCTCGAAGAAATCTTCCAGCGCAGACCGGTCCAGCCCCAGCAGATTTGTCGTATTTACTTTAACGACGGCTTGCAGGGTTGGATTTACTTCGATTTGTTGCTGAACTTCGCTCATCGGGGAAATATTACATGATTATGGAAGGGAGAACCTGTTTTTTGTGTGTCGTCGTAAAGCCGTTTTTGAGCCAAAGAAGACATAAGTGTTCAATATTCCCCCTCTCCCTCTGGGAGAGGGCTGGGGTGAGGGCGTCGCTGAAAACACCCTCATCCTAACCTTCTCCCAGGGGGAGAAGGGACTTAAAGCCAGTGTCCGCTTC
>DAOVJH010000375.1 GCA_030673345.1 Pseudomonadota bacterium | reverse complement strand
TGAGTTACGTGTTCTAGGCTTTTACTGTTTCAGTGTTTCTATTGTTGTTCAAAATCCGCAGAAGCTTCTGGTGCCGCGGGTTTGATTGGCTGCCTGGCGTGTTTACAGTGGCAGCAGGTATGCATCTGCCGATGAAGTCCAGCATCTGCTCATCGGGTATGAATCTGCTGGCACCATATTCATTCATATAAGTACCGTACATCTGCAGGCACTCTGAAGTGCTTCCGGCGGGTTTGGCCAAGACAGGGTCTGTTAATACGAATAGTATTAACAGCATGAATATGAATTTCATAATCAGCTCCAAAAACGAATTTATGACTGTTTTTTCGCATTTATATATAAATATAGTCGATTATTGACAGAAAACTGTCATGTTTAAAATTAACGAACGACCTGTTTATTTCTCAAACAGGACTGAATATTGCTCATATCCTTCCTTTTTTAGATCGTCTTTTGGTATGAATCGCATTGATGCAGAGTTTATGCAGTAGCGTAAACCGGTTGGCTCAGGTCCATCGCTGAACACGTGGCCAAGATGTGAGTCAGCACTTGAGCTGCGTACTTCAGTACGCGGGAAGATCAGAATATAATCGGTTTTCTCTGCGACGTTTGATGCTTCCAGTGGTTGATAGAAACTTGGCCAGCCGGTACCGGATTTGAATTTATGTGAGGAAGAAAAAAGCGGCTCGCCACTGACGATATCCACATAGATACCATCGCGTTTTTCATCCCAGTATTTATTTTTGAATGGCCGCTCAGTATCATCATTCTGAGTGACGGAAAATTGTAGCGGGGTGAGGCGCTTTTTTAATTCCGCATCTGATGGTTTAACGTAATCAGACGATGTGTTTGATGGTGTGTCATTGTTGCTGAAAACGGCTGATGACATGGCAAGGATTGATACTATGGCGGCGAATACGAGAACGGTTTTTTTCATTACACACCTGTGAAATTATTAACTGGGTGTTGTGACAGCGACTGAGAAAAAAAGTTTCTCTGACGGCTCTGTTATTTAAGTGCTGCTTTTTGGAGATTCTTCAGCTGGTTATAGATGAATTTTCTGCTATTTCGACTATATAGTAAGTCGTTTTCTTACTTTTTAGCACCAGGGGTTGTTTTGAGAATAGGGTCACGTGTACAAGTTGTAATTCTGCTGAGTTTACTGATATCGACCGCAGTGTTTTTCTTCGACCTGTATTTCCCTTTGGGAGTCGCAGGGTCGGTTCCTTATGTGGCGCTCGTACTGGTCGGTCTGATCGCGCAACAGCCCAGGGTAGTAATCGTCCTGGCCATTGTCGCCAGCACCATGACGGCCGTCGGTTATTATTTCTCTCCTTCTGGTGGTATCTATAGTGTCGTTATAATCAATCGTGGACTGGCATTGTTTGCTATCTGGTCAACGGCTATCGTTTCATATTTCCACCTGAAAATGCTGGCTAAACTTGAACCGCTTGCGACCACCGATCAGTTGACCGGGTTATATAATCGCCACTACTTCACCTCTGAACTAGTAAAACAGATTAATATCTGGCGGCGCCATCAGCAGTCGTTGAGCATCATCATTCTCGATATCGATTATTTTAAAAAAGTAAATGATGAGTTTGGCCACCTGACAGGTGATTACGCATTAAAGACTTTAGCGGCGATCTGCGATAAACAACTCCGTGATATCGATACACTGGCGCGTATAGGCGGAGAAGAGTTCGCCATCCTGCTGCCGTCAACGAATGTAAACGGTGCCATGCAGATTGCTGAGCGGATACGCAAAGCAACGGAAGCTTATGCGTTTAACCACGATGGGCATGCATTCGGTATGACGGTAAGTCTCGGTGTATCAGAGCTGACCGATGAATCATGGAGTATTACCGAGTTTGTCGGTTCTGCCGATAACATGTTATACAAAGCCAAGGGAGCTGGCCGAAATAGATGTGTTGCAAGAACTATCGACTGAACCCTGTCATTAGCCCGTCTCTTGAGGGCGATATAATAACTGTGCTTGCAGTTAGATTTTTTAATTGGGATATTGCTTCCGTTACTGTTCCAAGTGATAATTAAGACATTGTATAAAAACGATTGATTTAAAATGAATGAAAGCATCGAGAATGGTGTTCGCCAGGAAATAAATGGTATAACCAGCGTCTATTACGAAGGTTACTGGATAAAGTGTTATAAAACGCCAGTTGATACTCTCTCGGCAAAGAAAGGCCTTATTCAGTCACTGACACGCCGCTTGTTCAACCACATGGAGCACGGTATCAATATACCGGGAAGGCTGCTCGAAGATGTGCGGGCAGCTTATGAGGCAGAGCAGGATCCCAGAAAAAAACGTGTAAAAGGCGCTATGCTCGCTGGCGCTTTGTTCAACCGCGCGGCCGATATCTTTACACACCTGGTTGATCTTGAAGCCAGTGGTGTCGAAATACTGCCCGAGAATGACCTGATGCACACCTGTGGCCTGTGTCTTCGTGAGGCACTTGAGTTC
>DAOVJH010000237.1 GCA_030673345.1 Pseudomonadota bacterium | reverse complement strand
CCCTCTGGGAGAGGGCCGGGGTGAGGGTATCGCCCCGCTTCTATCAAACAGCGCACCCTCATCCTAACCTTCTCCCAGAGGGAGAAGGGATTTAAAGCCAGTGTCCGCTTCTGGCCGTAAGCCGTCTTGAACCGCTAATGGATTATTTTTCAACCGGTGTATCAGCAAGGTTGCCCCACTCAGACCATGAGCCGGGATACCCTAAAACATTTTCGTAGCCAAGCGATTTTAAAATCAGCCATGAATATGCTGAACGGTGATGTGATTGACAGTAACAGATGACTTCTTTGTCTTTTGTGATACCTAGATCATCAAGCTGCTGCTGGATAGTCTCTGCAGGTAAACGGCGCAGATTATTATTCTGGTTCATCGATTCGGTCCACTCGTAATGAATCGCGCCAGGAATGCGCCCGGCTTTGTCAGCAAATTTTTTCTCACCGTTGTATTCAGCTTTCGAGCGTGCATCGAGTAAAACCACGTTATCGTCATCTAAGTGTGTCTGGATAAAGGCGCGTGTCGCAGTGTGATGATGTGTTTTATTCACGCTGTAACCACTGGCTTCAGGTTTATCCGGTGTGGTGTTGCTTAGTTGATGGCCTTCATTTGCCCAACTGTGTAGACCGCCATTGAGGACCACGGCTGTTTCATGGCCGAATACATGCAAGGTCCAGACAAAACGTGCTGCACAACCGCCGCCTTCGTCATCATAGGCAACGATAAGTGAATCTTTTGTTACACCTAAATTCGATAATAGGGCCGAAAAGCTTTCGTTGTCGGGTAATAAACCCATCACCGGTTTATCGATTTTTACTATGTCTGCGTAATTAACAAAGTGCGCACCGGGAATGTGCGCCTGAGCATATTGTTTGGCTTTGCAGAGATCGACAATGATGATGCTTTTATTAGAGCGTAATGTTTCGAGTTCATCTGGCTCGATCAGGTAACTTGCTTGTGACATGGCTTTTTGTTTATAACTCGTTTCAATATTTAATTTATTTTATTATTTTTATTTTTTCTTTAACTGATTTGTGATGTGGTTTTAAAACAGTGTCTCTGGCGATAGATGATTCATCGGCCACCGGATAATCCAGTGAGAAATGCAGGCCGCGGCTTTCTTTACGTAACATCGCGCTGCGAATAATCAGTTCGGCCACCAGTGTTAAGTTACGCAGTTCGATCAGGTCATTACTGATGCGGAAGTGGCTGTAATACTCATCAATTTCCTGTTGCAGTAAACTGGCACGGTGCATGGCACGCTCTAACCGTTTGTTGGTACGGACGATGCCGACGTAGTCCCACATGAAACGGCGCAGTTCATCCCAGTTGTGCGAGATCACAACGTCTTCATCCGAATCGGTAACCCGGCTTTCATCCCAGTTTGAAATGCTGTATTTCTTTTGCGGCGTTTTGATCAGTGAAGAGATGTCTTTGGCCGCTGATTGTGCAAACACCAGGCATTCCAGCAAGGAATTACTCGCCATACGGTTCGAACCGTGCAGGCCGGTGTGTGCAGTTTCGCCGATGGCGTAAAGATGACTGATGTCCGTGCGACCATGCAGATCTGTATTTACTCCGCCGCAGGTATAGTGTGCAGCTGGCACCACAGGGATCGGTTCTTTGGTTATATCGATACCGAATTGCAGGCATTGTTCATGGATGGTTGGAAAATGTGATGCGATAAACGCAGGGGAGTGGTGGCTGATATCGAGGTAGACACACGATATACCTAACCGTTTCATCTCATGGTCGATGGCGCGGGCAACGATGTCACGTGGTGCCAGTTCGCCGCGCTCATCAAACTTGTGCATAAACTGTGTACCGTCAGGCAATAATAATTTTCCGCCTTCGCCGCGTACTGCTTCACTGATAAGGAAAGATTTTGCGTCCGGGTGGTACAGGCAGGTCGGGTGGAACTGATTGAACTCCATGTTGCTGACGCTGCAGCCTGCACGCCATGCCATGGCGATGCCATCACCGGTAGAGCCATCGGGGTTACTGGTATAAAGATAAACTTTACTGGCGCCCCCCGTCGCTAAAACGACGAAACGCGCCTGAAATGTTTCTACATGGTTAGTGCTCTTATTTAATATGTAGGCACCGATGCAGGTATTGTCGCCATCAGCGTACCCCTGTTTTTCGGTAGTGATTAAATCGACAGCGAGATGATGTTCATAAAAAGTGATGTTGTCATGATGGCGTGCATGATTTTCCAGTGTATCGCTCATGGCTTTGCCGGTGGCGTCTGCGGCATGCACTACTCGGCGATGGGAATGTCCGCCTTCACGGGTCAAATGCAGTTCACGACCTGATTTAAAAATGTCACTGCTGAACGGCACGCCTAATTCCTGCATCCAGCGGATATTTTCAGGACCATGCTCAACGGTGAATTTGACGGTTTCCTTCTTTGCCAGGCTGCCGCCGACATTTAAGGTATCTTCGATGTGTGATTCGAAGGAATCGTGCTCACTTAAGACCGCTGACATACCGCCCTGAGCGAAATAGGTGCTGCCATCCATGCTGGGGCCTTTACAGACAATGGCTACGCTGTTCTGGTCAGCGATACGCAATGCCAGGCTAAGGCCAGCTGCGCCGCCGCCTATAATCAGTACATCGTGTTGGTAAGTAGTTGCCATGTCTTGATAGGGTCTGTGTTATTTGGCTTTATGTAAGTCTGGAAATAAGGTAAATTTGTTTGCTTAATTATACATAATTCAAAAACTTGAGGAACCTCTGATCAATTCGTGAAATCGCATCTTATAGCCTAACTATCCAGCTTCAGCGTTGTAAATCTTCGCAATAGCCCGCTATTACGCGCGATTCATGCCTTAAATCTGAATAATTAGACTACAGTCTGCTTCATTCAGAATTAATCAGAGGCTCCTTAAAAACTATGGGAACTATAGTGGAATTTGTCAGTCACAGCATGCAGGGTGAACATTCGCTCATTAACGAGAGGCATCGATGAGCGAGCGTGAGATAGATCAGGAACTGGTAGTTCGAGTACAGCAGGGTGACAAAAAAGCCTTCGACTTACTTGTTCTGAAGTATCAGTTGCGTGTATCCAAGCTGGTTTCCAGGTTTTTAAGAAACCAGTCTGATGTGCCCGATGTCGTGCAGGAAGCCTTTATAAAAGCGTACCGTGCTCTGCCAAATTTTCGTGGTGAAAGCGCGTTTTATACATGGTTGTACCGCATAGCGATTAATACGGCGAAAAACCACCTGGTCGCGATGGCGCGCAAGAGCCCGGTGAACAGTATTGATGTGCAGGATGCCGAAGATTATGGCGCCAGTGAATGGTTGAAAGAATATGCCTCGCCAGAGCGTGAAGCACTGGCTGGGGAGCTTGAGGCCACCATTCATAAAGCGATGGGTGACCTGCCTTCTGATCTGCGTGAAGCGATAACGCTGCGGGAGATCGAAGGCCTGAGTTATGAGGATATTGCAGCGGTCATGGATTGTCCGATTGGTACCGTGAGATCACGAATATTCCGTGCCCGCGAAGCCATAGATAACAAGCTGGAGCCGATACTGGATGATGACAGTCATCATGTCTCCAGTAATTTTGCATAGCAGTGAATTTTTAAACAATTTAACAGTCGAAGAATTAGTGTGTAAGCGGTTTCTGCCGCCTATAATCAATAGTAAAGAGTGATGGTTATGAGTAAACGTAAAGAAAAGATTTCAGCCTTTTTAGAT
>DAOVJH010000309.1 GCA_030673345.1 Pseudomonadota bacterium | reverse complement strand
CTGGTCTTCAAGCGGTGAAACATCGATGTGAATACCCGAGATAAAAACGACTTTTTTCCCCTGGTATGATTTTTCTTTTACGATAGTTCTGAAAGTTCGGTCGAACTCCATCATCACGTTTACCTGGGCGGCAGTTAATTCAGGGTGTTTGCTGGTGATGATGCTCGGCATGGCATCAAGTAAATTTCGGTTTAATAACCCGCTGGCCAGCATATTGTCCGATTGATTTTTGAATCTGAAAAGTTCTGGGAACAGGTTTTTCCCGATGGTTGTTTTTTTCTTTGGCCATTTATTACCAATGCGTTTTACTAAATTATCTGCCGCTATAAATGATTTTGCGGTACTGTATGAACGTACTATTTCATGGCTGTTAATTATCTGATCAAGGTTGAGGAATAGTCCTTCTTCCCGGTCTTCTTTGAGTAACTGGTTGTCTATGATGATTATGGGTTTTTCGTCATCGATCCCGATAGAGATCTGCTGTTTGGCGAAGTTGTATTCTTCTTTATACCAATGCAGTAAGCCGCATATCGCGCCGCAGTCGCTGGACATTTCCTGGTTTTCGGTATGGATGCGCCGATAGACACCAAACGCCTGTGTCTCTGGGTTGTAACCGACATGGCTGGCCTGAATGATTACCACGTCTTTTCCATGGTGCGCGTGGGGTCCATGACGGTCTGTGGCAACGATGCCGCCTACACGCCCATGGTTGAATGGGAATGAGCCAAAATGTTTTGCTATCAGGATAATTGGATAACCCTGGTTTTCATCCGAGCAGAACGCGCGAGAAGGCATAATACGATGTGCCTGCATGCCTTCTGATAAGCAGAAGTTAAACAGGCGTGGTGCAAATTCGCTGTAGCGTATGGCTACGTCATCGACCCTGAAGTCATGAAAGTTATTTTTTGGCATTTACTGAATATAGCTTATTTCTGCTTTTAAATAAAATCATAAAAATAATATAATATGTTTTAGTCTATCACCTCTCCTATCGTCGAGATGACTGAAGTGTTTTATTTAGGGTTACCTAGACTCTTTGCCAAGGCGGTAGGCTTCAAGCAATGCGTTTTTTAAATCAGTTTGTTGTTCGATATCATCGATCGAGAGATGTTGTTTAGCAATGTCCTGCAGTTTTTCGATGATGATACTTTCTGACCATACATCATTAAAAGCGGCAAGATCCAGAGCGCCTTCGCTAACAAAATCGGCAATCAGCCCTTTTGCATCGCTGAACATTATCGTTTCCGCTAACATCATCTCGTATTCGTAGGAATAGGCGCCTAGGCCCATGGCCGTTGCCAGTAATGGGTACAAGTCGGGGAGTTCGCCATTGGCGTGCATGTGCTGGTCCATGTCGAGTTCGATGGAAGCACTGTGTTTTTCGCCTTTGAAATAAAACTCGACAGATGCGGTTATGTGGTTGCTCATATTTCCTCCAGAAGAAAAACTTTACCGCAGAGGCGCGGAGACGCAGAGAAAAACTCAATATTGTTTTTCAGCGCCGTAGGCGCACGGTAAAAAACTCTGCGTCTCCGCGCCTCTGCGGTGAAATCTTTTAGTTGTTAAGACGTCAACGCTGCAAACAGCATCGGTAATTTTTCTGGCAGTTTTTCTACGTGGTCGATAACGGTATAACCACCGACACCGAAGATGTCCTGTATATAGTCGTCAGCTTTCTTGTCCAGACTGATACAGTAACTGTGCATGCCCTTTGATGAAAGCTCATCGACTGCTTTTTTGGTATCGCTGATCAAGTACCTTTCATCTTCAATATCGATATCTGCCGGTTCACCATCGGTTAATATCAGCATTAATTTCTTGTCAGCAACCTGGCCTTCCAGGTAATGTCCGGCATGGCGGATGGCGGCGCCCATGCGTGTGGAGAAACCAGCGTCCATAGCAGCAAGGCGTCCTTTTACCGTGTCATCGAAATGCTCACCGTAGCCTTTCATATGATAATAGCGAACATTGTGCCGTGTATCTGAATGGAATCCGGCAATGGCATACTTGTCACCGAGCTGTTCGATAGTCCATGCTAGTAATGATACTGCTTCCTGACTAAGTTCTAAAATAGTCTGGTCGGAACCGTCAGGTTTATCGTTCAGTGACGCTGACAGATCCAGCAATATCATTACTGCGATATCACGACCGTCATGTTTGTGGCTCATGTTGATACGCGGATCAGGTTGTGCGCCGCACTTGTAGTCGATGAGTGAGCGGATAGCAACATCGAGATCTAATTCACTGCCTTCTTCCTGATAACGCACACGTACAAAACGTTGAGGTTTTAATTTATCGAGGATAAGTTTTAATAGCTTCGCCAGTTGCGAATGCTTTTCTAATATTTTATCGATATCAGAAGCGTTCGCTGACGGGTGAATAGATTCGTACAGACTTACCCAGTCAGGTTTGAAGGTTGATGTATTGTAATCCCACTCCGGATAATGCCGCGGTGGTAACCCTTCATTTTCCAGCTCTTCTTTTTTGGTCTGCTGTTTGTTCTCGAAATCTTCGGCTTCATCATTCTCTTCGATGAATACCCACATATGACGATTGTCATCACGGTAATCGATTACTGTGTTTTCAAAGCGCATCTTGGGTAGCTGGTCGCTCTGCAGACGTGTCCGTGCGGTAAACGTTATGGCAATATCGACCATGGCTTTGGTGCTGCCGCCATCTTCGTCGACAACTTTATAGAAACGATCAACAAATTCCAGTATATGTTCATTTTTGTAACCATGATCAGGATCTAGTATTGCACGCGATAACATGGCCAGACGGTGGCGGATGCAGGATTCATTTTCTGTATCACAATCACCTTCGACAGGAGCAGGGTGCATTGCCATGATGGTTTTACGAAGACCCGGATATTCTTTGAACATGAGGTATTCGACGCGTGAATCTTCCAGGTGTTCGATAGCGATACGCTGGAACGGACTGAAGTTATCTGCCACTAGAACATCAGTCCAGCGTCTGTG
>DAOVJH010000389.1 GCA_030673345.1 Pseudomonadota bacterium | reverse complement strand
GTTGCCAAAGCCAGGGCATCAAAAGAACAGGCAAAAGTTGACCTGTCACGCGTAAAAAAGCTGCTGCCTAAAAAGATATCGACTGAAGAAGAAGTCGCGAGAGCGCGCACCGAACTGGACCTGGCCATCGCTGAAGAAAAACGCCAGGCCACCCGGCTCGAACGTACCAGTATAAAAGCACCGATCGACGGATTAATCACAAAACGTTTATATGAACCCGGCGACCTGCTGGCACAGCCGTCACATATTCACACCATCATCGACCCAACCGCATTACGTCTTAAAGCCAATCTTGCTGAGCGCTGGCTGCCCCTGGTGAAAAAAGGTCAGTCGATAACCATGAAGATTGATGCCCTGGGCGACAAAAAGTTTACCGCCAGCATAGTACGCATACATCCGACGATAAATGCCAGCACCCACAAAGGCACCATCGAGATCCTACTTTCTCCAGTACCCGATGGCGCGGCGGTCGGTCAATTCTCACGCGCAAGTGTCGAGCTAACGGCTACAGACAGGCTTATCATTCCGGTGCATACCATCCACTATGAACCAGAGGGTGCCTATGTATACCGTGTTATCGAAAATGACAAGAATGAAACCGTTGCGGAAAAAGTCTTTTTCGAACAGGGTCAGCAGTTTGCCTCAGTTGCAGAAATATTGTCTGGCCTCGATGAAGGCGACCGTATCGTCAGCCGCGGCTTTCTGGGTCTACGCACCGGAAAAAAAGTCAACGTTGCCACCCCTGACGAAACAAGCAAAGAATAATGAGACAGCGTTTCCGCACAGGCGGCCTTGCCGCATGGTCAATTAACCACCCGGTCGGCGTCACCATGCTGACCCTCACCGTCATTATCTTTGGTCTGTTTTCCTTTAAACAGCTCGGCATCAATCTATTACCGCACATCATCTCACCGGAAGTACTGGTTCGCATAATAGATCAGGGTGTGCCAGCAAGCATCATGGAAGACCGTGTTACCCGCCAGCTCGAAGAGCAGCTGGCGATCACCGAAGATGCCATCGCAGTCGATTCGCGGACCACGGAAGGACGCAGTGCTGTTGATCTGAGTTTCCCTTACGGTACTGACATCAACAATGCCTTACGTGATGCCAGCATCCGCCTTGACCGCGCAAAACGTTTTCTGCCGGAAAATGATGACGCACCGGTCATCTATAAACGTGACCCGGCGCAAATACCGGTCATGGAACTGATCATCAGCTCTGACACACTCAATTCAGTAGAACTGCGCAGCTGGGCAGATTATACGTTTTCAAAATGGTTTTTAAACCTGCCCGGCGTCGCCTCGGCTGAAGTCGGTGGCGGCCTGCAACGCGAGATACAGATAATTCCCGACCAGGAAAAACTGGCCAATGTCGGGCTCTCGCTGCAAGACTTCGCACGCCAGATAAAACAGCAAAATGCAGATTCCCCCGGTGGCAGGATGTTTGCCAAACGTCAGGAGATCACCACTCGTGCGGAAGGCCGATTCAGTTCGCTGCAGGAAATAAGACAGTTACCGCTACAGACCAGCAGCATATCCAACGAAGAATCTACCAGTATCGACAGCACCATACGGGTGAACGACGTCGCCCAGGTCATCGATAAGCATAAAGACGAACGCCTGCGCATCCGCCTGAACAAAATACCCGGTATTAAGTTATCGATCCAGAAGCAGCCACACGCGAATACGGTTGCTGTCGTCAACGAAGTAAAACACCGGATAAAAAATCTGCAGGCTCAAAATGCCATACCTGATGATATCAACATCGCGGTTGTCGACGACCAGTCTATATTTGTCAGGCATGCAATCTATAATGCATCACTTGCCGCCGGCAGCGGTGCCCTGCTGGCGATGACTGTCATCTACCTGTTTCTGGGCAGCATCTTACGCACGCTTATTATCGGTACCGCGATTCCTATCGGCATAATGGTCACGTTTATCATCATGCAGTCGCTGGGGCTCACCTTAAACATCATGACACTGGGCGGACTCGCACTTGGCATGGGATTGCTGATCGACAGCACCATCGTGATGCTGGAGAACATCACACGCCATCAATCGACCGGCAAGACCTCGGGAGAAGACGCTATAAATGCTGCCATCGAAGTAAATAGCCCGATCGTCGCTTCGACCAGCACCAACCTTGGGGCACTACTGCCCTTCCTCTTCATCGGCGGTATGGCAGGCATGTTATTTGAAGAACTGATTATCACGATTACTTCTGCCATGCTGGCATCATTAATGGTTGCGATAACACTGGTTCCTGCACTCGGTGCAAAAGTCAAATATAAGGAGAGAAAAACAACTTTATTCAATAAGTTAATTAACTTT
>DAOVJH010000014.1 GCA_030673345.1 Pseudomonadota bacterium | reverse complement strand
GAGCCTGGGTTATATAAGAAGTTATGTTATTGATGTGCCGCAATAAAAACTTATTCTATCAAGGTTTTGTTACTAATTCTGTTACTTTAAGCGGTGAAGTAACGTAAGATTTGAGAGTAGATAAATCCGGTCTGGCATTAAAAGCTGGACAGCTTGCCGAGCCGACTTACAGACTATTCATGAGATGATTAAAAAGAACATATTCTACTATATTCTGTTTATTAATCTGATAACAGTAAACCCTGTTTACGCCGATGCAGATAAAATCGAGCTTTATAAAGGCCATGAATTCGCACTAGGTGTCGGAGCTGCGATCGTAAAGTTTGATACAAAGATGAAATTCACTGATAAACAGAGCGGTGACAGCATCTTCCTTGATCCTGAAGGTAACCTCGACCTTCCAGAGATATCACATGTGACGGCCATTTATGGTGGATATAATTTTAATTCGAAACATAGTATCGGTATTTCATTTTTTAGTGTAAATCGTGAGTCCAGTGTTTTCAGCTTCGATAAAACCTTTGAAGATGTAAGAGTTGTCGGTGATGCGACTATGTCAGATACCACAAATTTCTATCAACTGAATTATGGTTATACCTTGTTTAATGATGACCGCAGCAAGATTAAACTCATTGCTGGTATCTACAGTCTTGATCTTAAGTACGTTTTCAAGGCTGAGGGAGATATCACCGTAGGTGGTGTAACGACGTCAGGGTCAATTCTTGAAGAGGTCAATGTTTTTGCTCCTCTGCCACTGATCGGTCTTGATTTCTGGTTCAGCTTTACACCAGAGTGGAGTATGGCGACAAAGGTTGGCTTTGTTTCTGGTTCATATGAGGATCTGAGTGCAGTCGTATTCCAGACTGGGATAAATGCACAATACAAATTTACCAAAAATATTGGTGGTGTCATTGGCCTGACAAGTTTTTCTGCTGATGTCGTCATCGAAGATAATGTTGAAAAGCAGGATATCAGTTATGCATATGATGGTCTATTCATAGGTATGCATTTCGTTTTTTAATGAGGGAGAGAAGGCAGCAAGGGTAAGCGCAGTAAATATCTGTTTCAGATTATTGTTGGGATAAAAAATCCGTTTCCCATGACCAGGCGGTTTCTACAATTTCTTTGAGGCTGGCAAATTTTGGCTGCCAGTTTAATTCCTGTTGTGCCAGCGTTGCATCGGCAACCAGAACGGCAGGGTCACCGGCGCGGCGTGGTTCTATGCTTACTTTAAAGTCATTGCCTGAGACTTCTTTGGCTACATCGATTACCTGTTTTACAGAAAAACCTTTGCCGTTGCCAAGGTTGTAACGGGCGCTCTTATCTGTGGCTATCATTTTTTCCAGTGCCAGTGAATGTGCTTCGCATAGGTCATTAATGTGGATATAGTCGCGGACACAGGTGCCGTCATCGGTATCGTAATCATCACCGAATACTTTTATGTCTTCACGACGACCTGAGGCTGCCTGCAGGATGAGCGGGATCAGATGTGTTTCCGGCACATGACGCTCACCTAATTCACCATCAGGGTCAGCACCAGCAGCATTGAAGTAACGCAGGCAGGTCGAGCGCAGACCGTAAGCTTTATCATAATCATCCAGTACCTGTTCGATCATTAACTTTGAATGGCCGTATGGATTGATCGGTTGTCTGGTATGTTTTTCATCGATCGGTGTGTAATCCGGTTCGCCGAATATGGCTGCGGTCGAAGAAAATATGAAGTTCTTTATTTTATGGCGCAGCATGGCGTCGAGCAGAGTAAGCGTGTTGACCACGTTGTTGTGATAGTACATAGAGGGTTTGATGACCGATTCACCGACCTGGATAAAACCGGCAAAATGCATCACTGCGTCGATGTCGTCAGCTTTGAATAGTGAGTCCAGCAGGACGTCATCACCGAGATCGCCTTCTACAAATTCGCCGTATTTAACAGCATCGCGATAACCATAACTTAAGTTGTCCAGGGTGATGACATCATTACCTGCCAGCGAGAGTTGTTTGACCATGTGTGAGCCGATATATCCGGCACCACCTACAACGAGAATTTTCATAATTAGTATGTCGAGTAAATATAAACGTGCTTATTCTACTTCGATTATGGTATTTCCGCCTGCAATTTGTTTGGTCAATGTGATCTTCATACCCTCGGCAGCGCAATAACTTTTATTGTTGTTGTGGTGCTGCTTGAAGAACCGTTCATTTTCGATCTTGATCTCGTCCAGCTGTGCATCGGTGCGGTCTGGATCATGGTGGAACAGTATCAGTGTGCCGACATTGGCGTCGACTGCCAGTTGTCTTACCTGTGAGATAAGCGAGTGTCCCCATCCATGTTTGTGCGGCATGTCATCTTCTGTGTATTGTGCATCGTGGATCAGGATGTCGACATCGGTGCAGAAATCGACCCATTCATCGTAACGGGTATTAACTTTGTATGGCGGATCCAGTTCATTGTCTGTTATATAAGCGCAGCTGGTGCCTTCATCTTCGATACGGTAGGCGCTGCCGCCACCGGGGTGGTTCAATGCTTTCTTTTTTATATGAATATTTTTTTCATGCAGCACTGTCTCGGCTGCTTTGAAGATGCATTCACTGTTGGAGGGCAGTTCATCTGCTTTTAACGGAAAATTATAACCGTCCATCTGGTCGAACAAAGAGCATAATAATTTATGGCCGCCTTCATCGCTGGTGAATACATTGATCTGGCGGTCGGGCTGATAGATGGGGGCAAAAAAAGGATAGCCCTGTATATGATCCCAGTGGCCATGAGAAAGGATGATGTTGATGCTGGCATTGTCATTCAATAACTGTCGTCCGAGCGCGCGCATGCCTGTGCCGGCATCAAGGACTAATCGCTGACAGTTACTTAACTCGACGAGTACACAGGACGTATTGCCGCCGTATTTTACAGTGGTTGGTCCGGGTGCAGGCGTGGAGCCACGAACACCGTAAAAAGTAATCCGCATTGCATCTCCATTCAATTACTTACATTTAGTTGCTAACACTACAATGGAAAAGCTAGATGAACAAGTTGATTGCACAAAAAACCTTTTAAAAAACAATGTTAGGTGCTATAAATAATGACAGCAAGGAGTGTGATAAAAATAATAATAATCAATGGATTGCACTTACAGGGGTGAAAAAATGCTTCCCAGGATGATTTATGAATTGCTGCCTTTCATGTATTTGAGTGTGGGCATCGGTGGCGGTATGGCCATCAATTCGATGATCGTGTTTATTGCATCGGTATTGCTGATGACTACCGGCATACTGGTATTGACCATGCGCATCAGTTATCGACGTGAGATCAGGCGCGTACGCCAGACATATGAGGTCCGGCAGATACACGCCAGTCTGGCAAAATAATAAGCTTTAAGCCTGTTCGTCCAGGTACTGTGACCAGTCTCGGCTGTTATCACCGAACACGAAGAAGAAAGGGTTGAGCAGGCTGTCTTTCGTGTTGTACTCAAGCGGGCTCATATCGGTTTTGGTGATGTAACCGCCTGCTTCAGTCACGATGCAGTGTGCCGCAGCGGTATCCCATTCTGATGTTAGTCCCAGGCGTGGATAAAGGTCTGCACGTCCTTCGGCAACCAGGCAGAATTTTAATGAGCTGCCCATGCTCAGGGTTTCCAGCTCTCCAACATTATCGGCGCCCAGTTTTACCATATATTTTTGCATCATCTCTGATCCATGTGAACGGCTGCCGGCCACGGAGAGCTGTGAACCATCGAGTTTTTTAACGGTTATCTGCGCCGCATCTCCTTTATCTTCAATCTTGTAGCAACCGCCATTTTCCCAGGCGTAATAATCGACATCCAGCACTGGTACGTTGATGACGCCGATGATGCTTTGATGCTTATGTATCAGCGCGATGTTGACAGTGAATTCGCCGTTACGTTTTACAAATTCCCGGGTACCGTCCAGCGGGTCGACCAGCCAGTATGTTTCCCAGCTGGCGCGCTCTTCAAAAGGCAGTTTGGCAGACTCTTCAGACAGGATCGGAATATCAGGTGTTAATTCAGTCAGACGTTGCAGTATCAGGTTATGTGATGCCAGGTCAGCATCAGTCAGTGGTGATTTATCCTCTTTTTCTTCGACGTTAAAGCCGGCATCGTAGATGGTTAAGATAGCATCGCCAGCATCGCGGGCGATGTTGACGCATTCGAGGCATAATTTTTCAAGATCCAGTGTGTGACTCATAATAATATTCTTTAGTGGTTTTTCATTGATAACGACATTGTATAATATCTAGATGACTATAGACGCAGACGACAAAAAATTCCCGGATAAATCATTCGACTGGGAGAATATCGAAACAGTATTACTGGATATGGACGGCACCCTGCTTGATCTGCATTTTGATAACCATTTCTGGCTGACCCATGTGCCTGAATGTTATGCAGAGAAGCATGACCTGTCTCATGATGAAGCGCATAAACACCTGATGTGCCGCTATACAGAAGTCCGTGGCAGGCTGGACTGGTATTGCGTCGATTTCTGGACACGTGAGCTGTCACTTGATATCGAGCAGCTGAAACATGATATCGCAGATAAGATTTCGATACGTCCGGATGTGGTTGATTTTCTTTCCTGGCTGAACGATAACAATAAGAGAGTCGTGCTGGTGACCAATGCACACCCGGCAAGCCTGAACCTGAAGATGGAAAAGACGAAGCTGCATGTGCATTTCGATAAAATTATCAACGCACATGAGATCGGGCTGGCAAAAGAAAATGAAGGCTTCTGGGAAAAGCTGCAGGCGGTGGAGCCGTATAATAAAGAATACACTATGCTCATCGATGACAACCTGGAAGTGCTGGACAGTGCGCATGAATATGGCATCCGTTATTGCCTGGGTATACAGCAGCCGGATAGCCAGGGTGAAGATGTCAGCAGCGACAGGTATACCGTGATCGACGTGTTTAAAGAGATACTGCCTTAAGGCTCTACATTATCATCTGGTCAGGATCTTTTTCTCGTCATTGCAAGGCGTTCCATCAGAAGCTATGCTTGTGGTTATGAAAAATACATTATCGAATAGCTTGCTGATACTTTTATTGATCACTTCGTTTGCTGTCTTCGCCGAACTGTATAGGGGGGTGGACTCTGAAGGTAACGTGGTTTATTCAGACAGACCATTTGCAGATGCAGAGAAGTTTACACCACCGCCGTTATCGGTCATGGATAAGCCAGGATCCAGTTCTGCAAAAAAAGTGGTGGAGGACGAAAAACCGGCTGAATTTAAATACACTCAGTTTGACATCGCTTCGCCGGCCGATAATCAGACCATCAGAAACGAGCCGGATCTGGCGGTTTCGATCATATTAAAGCCTGGCTTAAATACGGAAGAGAATCACAGTATCTGGTTATTACTGGATGGCAAGGTACGGGTAAAAAATTCTAAGAGCCTGGCATTTAACATTGGCCATGTCGAGCGCGGTGCCCACAAGATTCGGGCGCAGGTCAGAGATCCGCAAGACAAGATAGTCTTACGTTCCCGGTATGCGCTTATCTTCGTGCACCAAAGCTCGGCGCGTTGATAAGGCAGCGAGTGACGGTTTATCTTTTATCCCAGGATTTAAAGCGTTTTTTGCAGTACTTCAACAGGTCAAAATAGTTTTCAAAGTACAGTTCGAAACCATCTTCTGATGGCGCATCAAGCTCGCAGTAGTCGTTGGTGTGTTCACGGCAGATGTCAGGACGCTCATCATAGATACCGCAAAAACCGTTGATCTGCAGATGCTGGCATTTGCCCTCGACCAGCAGAGTCCAGCCATCATCGTCTTTGTAAATCTTTACGTTCTGGTGTGATACCTGCCATAACAGCTGGCGAAAATCTTCTTTAGACCGGGGTGCATCCAGGTGCTGCGTCACATAGGTGCAGCAGATAGAGTCTGTGCAGAATGAGCATTTATTTTCACTGGTAACTTTGATGCCGTTTATTTTTTGAGTCATAACTGTATTTTTTTATCTACATTATCTGGTTAAGTGGTCCGGATTTTTTCAGCGTATATTCACCATTGTTCTGCTTTTTGGCAAAGAAGCCGAGGCTCCGCTTGATGTTATTGTTCGCTGTTGCTGTCGGGGCAAGTATGATGTCGACAGCGTAATCTGCTTGTGGAACAAGTTCTGCTGTTCCGGTGATCCGGATATCGCCACCCTGATTTTTTATTTCGGCATTGAGCAGCTGCTGCTCAGATTCGCGTAATATGATAGAGATGTTACCTAGCGATGCTGTTTCGGCAACGGTTATGGTAGCGTTTACCCATCTTATCTCACCGCTTGCTAGCGGCAACTCGCCCTGTTTCCACTGAGCGTATTCGATATCGAGTGAGACTGTTCCATCCAGTTGCGCCAGCGGTATATTCGCCAGCTGGGCTATATCTCGTGCAGCGATATTAGCGGAGAGGTGTTCGATGAAAAAACGGCCTATAAATGAAGTGCCTACTTCTGCGCTGATGTGATTATCTAGAAAACGGGTTTTGATATCAACAGCAATTTTACCGGTAAATAATTTCCATGGACTGAAAGACCACTCGGTCTTTTTTAACTGGATGTCATCTGTGGTTACCATGTAGGCGCTGCCATTCCACAGGCTGCCGCTGACACCCTGTATTTTTACCGGGGTATTGTCATTGAGCAGATCAGTGACTGGCTTTGCAGGGATGGTGAAAATCAAAAATATGAAGTACGAGATGATCGCCGTTAAATAGTAATGTCTTTTTTTCATGTATCTTGAAGAGGCGGTGCTGTAAAACCTGGAGGATGTTTAAGGGCGTTCGAAGCTTAGACGTGCATTAGCTCGACCGGGTTTGTTTGCACGTTCGATATTTGCACTGACGACCTGGATGCCATTATGTGTAGCAAGCGTGTTTAACCAGACCAGTATCTGGTTGAATGATGCATCGTTCAGAGTTACTCGCGCACCATTGTTACCTGATGATTCGATCTTGCTGACCGAAGATTTCAGGCCGGCATTATTGATGGTCTGTTCGATGACCAGTGTCGTCGGTTTATTTTTGTCACGTATGGTGCCGCGGCTGCCGGAGGCGCGCAGCGTTTTAACCTCTGCGGCCGCCTCTTGCATCCACAATAAAACTTCATTCTGCGATTGTTGCTTCTGTCGTTCTGCTTGCAGACCGATGTGCACTGGCTCCCACAAGATCAGGTAAAACAGTGTGATGATGATGAGCAGTCCTGTAACAGAAACCATCAATCGTTCCTTCTGCGGCAGCGAATTAAACCACTGTTTGAGTTGCCCTAGTTGTTCTATTGGCTGGTCCATTAGCTACGTCCCTCTATTCGCAGGTTACCTTTGACCTTGTCTTTTTCAGAAGAGGATGATGTGATTTCTGATCTAATTTTTTTATTGTTGTTCAGGTTTTTATTCAGAGTTTCAACTGCCTGCAGATTGTTACCCTCGAGGCCGATGTCCATCCGGTTGTTTCTGAAGGTCAGTGATTGCAGGGTGATGCTTTTTTTGTCCTGGCTCAAGGTGCCAAAAGATTCTGCCAGTAAAAATATAAGCCCCTGACTGCTGTTGTTTGCTGTTCCTTTTAGTTCTTTTAGTTTCTGTTCCATCTGTACCCGGGGGTTGACGATCTTCTTACTCTTCGGGAACGATTTTTTATAGATCTTTTCGATCTTCGCTCTGGTGATGATGTTGTCATCTTTTAGTTGAGTGTGCTGAAAGCCGGTCAGGCCCAGGTGTAGTATTAGCCAGGCAGTAGCGAGTGAGGCTGCAAGGCGCCAATGCTGCCAGTAACCGGATGTTTTGCGTTTGGGTTTGAATTTATGCTGCAGCAGGTTGAGTGGCAGTGCCTGGTTGTAATTACCGCAGAAAACGACAAGCGGGTGTTCATTGTAAACGATATTTACGATTTCGATATCATCTTTGCCTGGTATGTTTTCTGCTTTGAGCTGATCGTAGGCTGTTGAATTTTCCTGTTCGGTAAAAAGCAGGATCTTTTCAGGCGGCGTCAGTGATTCATCCTGAAGTTTATTTGTTACGATGTACGGCAGCAGGTCATGTGATATCAGTATGCCGTTTGTTCTCTCGGTCTGCAGATAGCTGCTGTCTTTATAGTTCAGGCAGACCCATTGCCGGGTATCAGCAGCAAGGCATAATGCGTCGGGAATAATTTTCTCAACATTAATATTTGCTGCCTGAAAAACCTGGATGATGTTTTTCAGCGTGGTTCTTTTTATACCGACGACAGACGTTGAACTATCGTGTTTGTTTTTTGAAATAACAAAATGGAAGTCATCAATATCATCAGCGATGAATTCTTCTAGCGCAAAAGGTACGGCTTTCAGTAGCTTCTGTAAGTTCTGTGTCGGTAGCTGTAGCTGATTGATGTGTAAACACTGGCTGTTCAGTAGAACGATAGCACTACGGTTGGCCGCGATTTCACTGAGTTCAGTTAACGGGCCGGTGGTGATCTTGCCGGTTAACTCGCCATCGTTGTTGCACGGTGACCAGGTGGCCTGCTGCGAATCTTCTATGTTGTAGTGGATGAGTAGTGTTTCACTCATGGTCTAAAGCTCAATCATTGTTATAGTGTTCGTTGCGTTCGGTAAATTGTACTGGTTTCAGTTCCGTCCCAGTATATTATGCTGTACGTCACTTTGTTTGCATTACCGATTAGCACTTTTGTTTTCAGTAAATAATAACTGCTGACTGTAACAAGGTTGTCAGGTGTTTTGAAAACAGGGGGTACAGCTGTAAGCGCAGCGTCAGTACGTTGTTGAAGTATAGTCTCTATCTGCGATTGTGTTATACCCGGTTGAATGGATTTTAGCACTTCGACGCTGGCTGTGTTGATATTGATAGGGGTGGCATTTGCAGTATGAAACGCACATATGGCAGGCCCTGAAAATCGCCCTGTATCTTTATCGTATGTTCCTTCTACCAGTTCTGTAACCATCTTGTAAGTATCGTTATCTTCAAAGCCTCTGATCAAACGTAATTCACTAATGCTGTAGAGCGGTGATTGCGCTGTGCGATAAGGCTTCTCAAGGTTCATGTAATAGCCGTCTTCAGCACCATTCGGTGTTCTATTTATCAGGTCCGGGTCGATCCAGTCTGCGATCGCCTGTGTTACGTTGTTTTTGATTCCTTTATTACTAAATAATCGGCTCAGTCGAGTATCGGTAAGGGTGTTGATTGTGCCGCCAGTGTCTACCAGTGAATTTATATTGATGCAGGCACTCAGGTCGGTGATCTCAGCTTCGATTGATGCGTTATCGATGAAAAGCGGGCGTTTGGCAATGCCGTCTTTGATCAGTATCTCGATGAACCCGTCGTGCGTTTCTTTATCCTTCAGGATGATCCGCAGGGCTTTTTCGGCAAGTACTGAATATACCTGTGACTGGTCAGTCGCCACCAGGTTGCCAGTGCGGCGGATATCCAGCTGTAACTGTGTGCTTATCGTAATGCTGATAGTCGTCGCTATGGTCACGATTAATAAAGCCGTGATGATAGCAACACCTTGTTGGCGCGTACCTGTGATGGCGCCTGTTTTATTGGCGTGAGACCAGCGCATGATTATTGTAGATCCACCTGGTATAAGCGACGGATTTCCCCCCAGTCTTTTAATGTCAATATGATCTCGATTGCCAGAGGGTAATTTGTTGTTGAAGCAGTCGCTGCCCCGGGTGCGGCTACGGGTGCGGCATTTAATGGTGGCCACTGATCTTGCCACTCACCACCTGCACCAAGAAAACGGATGCGCGTTTCTTCGACATTGTCGATAAGTACCGTTTTTTTAGGCTCCTGCTCCTGTGTGCGGTCCAGTTGCGGCCACTGCAGCCTGACAAGCGCTTCATCATCAAACTGGTAAGCGACTCGAAGCAAAGAACTGCGTATTAAACCAGCCGGGTTCGTTCTGCCGCCACGAGTAAACTCGACCAGGTTATCGATATTATTTCCTGCGCTTAAATAGGGTTGAATATTGCCGAACTCGTCTCGAATAGGGCGGGGCACGATCTGGTTGAGGTCACGGGTTAAAACTGAGACGCTTTGCTGGATCTGCTGCAGGCGTTTTAGTGCAAGTTCTGAGGCTTTGCTGTTGCGGATAACATTATCGAGTCCGCCATAAGCCATGATCGCCATGATGGCAAAAATGATACTGGCGATCAGTAATTCTAAAAGGGTGAATCCCTGTTGCTTTGAGGGCAGCATATACAGGCGGCTACTTTCCGACATAACCGATGATCGATGTCAGGTTTTTCTGGTGTTCTTCATCAGCAAATACTTTGAATAAGACCTGCACCGTATCTTTCTGTTCTGTTTTAATCGTGGTGCGAATCCAGTGCCATTCGTGGTCAGCCATTGTTGTCGAACCCTCTTTGTCTCCGATGTCAGGAAGACTTTTAAGGATGCGTAATTGTGTTAGCTCATTAACAGCCACCCAGTGCGCCAGTGTTTTTTGTTTTAGATAGGTCGTGCTGTGCGCCTGTGTACCAGAGGTGTTTAGCAGAGCGCCAAGTGAGATGGCGATGATGGTCAGTGCGACCATGACTTCGATTAAGGTAAAACCCTTTTGTGTTTGACGCGTAAATAAAGGGCTGTCATTTCGACCTGTTTTTTGGGGAGAAATCTTAACAGTAGGGCGCATAAGATCTCTCACCTTCGTTCGAGATGACAATCTATATTGGTTAAATGATCATATGTGGCAAGATTTTTCATTACAGGTCACTGATTTCTGTTTTCAGGGTGCCATCAAAAGCGCCTCTCACAAAATAACTGGTCTCGACGCCGAGCACTGAAAAGCGGATATCAAATTCGGGTGTGATCTCACCACTGGATAGCAGGTAAATCTGTGGTTTCGCTTTTTTGCTGTCTTTTGTTTCATCATCATTATCTGCATCCAGATCCAGTTCCTGTTCTGACATGGTATCAGCTGTCATGTCGATGATGATTTCTGTCTCTTCCAGTCGCATCTCCAGTTCCATCTCTATCGGCAGTGCCCGGGCACGCAAGATCTTGTCACCGCTCAGTGGGAGCCACTGGTTTTCTGTAAAGCGCAGAAAGCGGTAACCGTCAAGATGGACCTCGATACCGTATTCCTCACCACGAAGAATCGCTTCTTCCAGTGCCAGTTGCACCAGGCGCTCCATCCTATGGGCTTCTTTCTTTATGGTGTCTTCAGCTGAATCGCTGCGGATGGCGAGGGTGGTATAGGTGAAAAGAATGGCAACGATGACGACGACAACGAGCAGTTCCAGCAGGGTGAATCCTTTCTCCCTGCCAGCATAGCTGATGACGTTTTTTGATCTGTAGAGGTTTGCCTGCATGCTCGTCGGCAAGCTCCGTTGCTGTCTAAAAGATGGGGTTATGGTCTAACCCTGATCCCATGAACCGATGTCTTTATTTGGACCTTCGCCACCGGGTGCGCCATCGGCACCGAGTGAATAGATATCGGTCTCACCGTGTTCGCCTGGGCTTAGATAGAGATACTCATTGCCCCAGGGGTCCTTGTTTAACTTTTTGATGTAACCGCCCTGTTTCCAGTTTGGCGGTTCAGGTGAAGCGGTAGGCTGGCTTACCAGTGCATCAAGTCCCTGGTCGGTGGTCGGATAGACGTAGTTGTCCAGGCGGTATAGATCCAGGGCACTGCCCAGCGCCTGGATATCATTTTTTGCTTTGGCTGTACGGGCTTTATCCGGGTTATCCATGATGCGGGGTACGACCACGCTGGCTAAGATACCGATGATTACGACCACGACCATGATTTCGATTAAGGTAAAACCAGATTGTCTGTTTCTGGTTTTTAACTGGCTGATTCTTGATTGATTAAACACGTAAAACTCCATATGTGTGCAAATTACACTATCGCACGGGTTAACTTTTTTTCGTTACTGACTTTAAACTGCTGGCTTTAAACTGCAAGCATAACGTAAAGTGCTGTGATGTCTGCAGAATAATAACAAATGCAAATTACTATGACCATTTCAAATCCATTAAAGTTTCAATACACATTTTGTCCCAGCCATATCTTATGGTTGCTGCTGTTCGTCATCTCGCTGGTACTGCAAGTAGACTGGGTCGAAAACTGGCGATTTGATCGTGAGCTGGTCGAGCAGGGAAAAGTCTGGTTGTTGTTCAGTGGTCATATCGT
>DAOVJH010000332.1 GCA_030673345.1 Pseudomonadota bacterium | reverse complement strand
TATTCTCAAAATCGCTGACGATACCGCCGGCTTCTCTTACGATGAGTGCGCCAGCAGCGATATCCCATGCTTTCAGGTTGAATTCCCAGAAACCATCGATACGGCCAGCGGCCAGCCAGGCAAGGTCCAGTGCGGCTGAGCCTGGGCGTCTTAATCCGGCAGTTTTCTGCATTAAGGCTTTCATGGTTTCGATATAGGTGTCCAGGTAGCTCTGGTCATAATAGGGGAACCCGGTACCGAGCAGGGCGTTAGTTAACCCCGTATGGTTGGTGACACGGATTTTTTTGTCATTGAGCAGGGCGCCGTTACCACGTGATGCAGTAAATAATTCCTGTGCGATCGGATCGTAGATAACACCCGCTTCGAGACGACCTTTAACCTTAAGCGCTATCGAGACGGAGAACTGTGGAAAGCCGTGCAGGTAGTTCGTGGTGCCGTCCAGCGGATCGATAATCCACTGAAATTCTGAATCTTCGGCCTGTGTGCCGCTTTCTTCAGCGAGAATGCCATGCTCGGGGTAGGCCTCTTTTATCGTAGCGATGATGATCTCTTCAGCCATGTGATCGACATTACTGACAAAATCATTGTTTTGTTTGGTGACGACCTTAAGGCGATCGAGTCGATCCATGTTGCGGACAATAACGTCGCCGGCAGCACGCGCAGCGCGTACCGCTATATTTACCATTGGTTGCATGACAGTTTTTTAAAGAACGTTGATTAAAAAAAGATAAAACTAACAGTGTTAATTTGTCGCGTAGCATAGCAGAATACGCACCATGACACAGCAAACAAATCTTTCCCTGTTGAAAAATATACGTATCGTACTGGTGAATACCTCGCATCCGGGCAATATTGGCGCGGCAGCGAGGGCGATGAAGAATATGGGTCTATCACGGTTAACGCTGGTTGAGCCAGAAGATTATCCTTCTCTGGAGGCGATAAGCCGCTCAGTCGGTGCGGTCGACTTACTGGATGATGCCGTCGTGGTTAAGGATTTGAGCCAGGCGATTGAAGGGTGCGTCTGGGTTGCCGGTACCAGTGCGCGCCTGAGAACGATCGAATGGCCAATTTTAGAACCCAGAGAATGTGTGCAGAAAGCGCTTGAAAATATCGAGCAAGGCGACATCGCAATCGTGTTCGGACGTGAGAATAGCGGTTTGACGAATGAAGAGATGGAAAAGTGCAACGCGTTATTACATATTCCGACTAATCCCGACTTCAGCTCATTAAATATAGCGGCGGCGGTGCAGGTGGTCTGTTACGAGATCCGCATGGCTCTGACCAATAGCAAAGTCATCAAACATAGAGGCAATAAACACCGTTATGATGCCCTGGCGAACGCGAGCCAATTAGATGGTATGTACGGTCATCTGCATGAGGCACTGGATTATCTTGGTTTCTTTGGCACTAATAATCCAGATATTGTTATGCGGCGCTTGAAAGGTTTGTTCAATCGGGCTGGAACTACGCAACGTGAATTGAGTATCGTGCGAGGTATATGTTCAGCAATACAGGATAAAAAACGTCCGCGCTAATTTACTGCGCCAGTTTCCTGCCTGATCAGTCTTTGCTTAATAAAAAATTAAAGCCCAGCGTTAACCAGGCGATCAAAAAGCATATGCCGCCAAACGGGGTAATGATGCCCAGCCATTTGGTGCCGGTCAGTGTGAGCGCATACAAACTGCCGCTGAATAAAATGATACCTGCAAACATAAAGACAGCCGCAGCGATGTTGCAGCGGTTTGTATCGTGTTTGTTTATTAATCCGATGAGTATCAGCCCGATGCCATGCATCATCTGATAATCTGCGGCAGTCTTAAATGTCGCGAGATATTCAACGCTTAAAAAATCTTTTAGTCCGTGTGCAGCGAATGCGCCAGCGGCCACAGCCAGAAAAGCATTAAATGCACCAAAAGCGATAATCAAATTAACCATGTTTGTTTTAGACATTTCAAAGCCCTTGAATAGTAATCTTGGATAGTAATATACTTCGATAAGTTTTTATTATTCGTATCATCCCAGATACTCACCCCCTTTTGGGGTTTACGTGATAAATCGTTCCTGACGATTTATTCTAATCAGTTATGTCCATGGATGGAAGGTATGTCGCGGTGCTATGGATGGAAAAGAGCGACTAACGGAGAATTTGCATGCCATCTTTTGATATTGTTGCCGAAGTCGACAGCCACGAATTAACCAATGCGGTTGACCAGATGAATCGTGAAGTTTCAAATCGATTTGATTTTAAAGGCAGCGATGCAAAGGTCATACTCAAAGATTATGAGATGAATTTTGAGGCAGCCAGTGATTTTCAGCTGAAACAGATGAGAGATATCATGGTGAATAAATTATCTAAACGTGGTATCGATAACCGGTGCCTGGATCGCGGCAAAGTAGAGGAAAGAGGCTTGCGTGCCTATCAGACGATCACGGTAAAACATGGCATCGACAAAGAAGATGCTAAAAAGATTACTAAGATGATCAAGGAAAAGAAATTTAAGGTGCAGGCAGCGATACAGGGTGAGCAGGTGCGTGTGACCGGTAAAAAACGTGATGATCTGCAGGCGGTTATGGCTTTTCTGAAAGCTTCAGATATCGACCTGCCGCTGCAGTTTAATAATTTTAGAGATTAATCAATATCTTTCCTGTTGTCTGTTGTTGAGCCAAAGAAGACATAAGTGTTCAATATTCCCCCTCTCCCTCTGGGAGAGGGCTGGGGTGAGGGCGTCGCTGAAAACACCCTCATCCTAACCTTCTCCCAGGGGGAGAAGGGACTTAAAGCCAGTGTCCGC
>DAOVJH010000325.1 GCA_030673345.1 Pseudomonadota bacterium | reverse complement strand
CACATCAAATTCACCGAGCCGTAGATCACGAATGATTTCCACACGCTCAACCGTATCGATGTCTGAATGCAGATAACGCACACGCACATCGTGTTCACTTAGATAATCAGTTAAGTCTTCAGACATGCGTTTGGTTAGAGTAAGGATCAATACCCGTTCATTTTTTGGTACGCGCAAGTTTATTTCAGACAACACATCATCAACCTGCGTCGCCACAGGCCGTACTTCGATCACTGGATCAAGCAAACCTGTCGGCCGCACAACCTGTCTCGCTATAGCATCAGCATGTTCGTCTTCATAAGGTCCCGGTGTTGCAGATACGTATAACGTCTGTGGTGACATCGCGACAAATTCATCAAAACGAAGCGGCCGGTTATCTAATGCAGAAGGCAGACGAAAACCAAAATTCACCAGATTTTCTTTACGCGAACGGTCACCTTTATACATGGCACCAATCTGCGGCACTGAAACATGGCTTTCATCGATTATTAATAACGCTTCTTTGGGCAGGTAATCAAACAGACAGGGTGGCGGTTCGCCGGGCGCACGGTTTGACAGATAACGCGAGTAGTTTTCTATACCGCTACAATAACCCAGTTCACGCATCATCTCGATATCAAACTGTGTGCGTTGTTCCAGTCGTTGCGCTTCTACCAGTTTGTTATTGTCACGCAGCTCGATCAGGCGGTCACGCAGCTCTACTTTGATATGTTCGATCGCCCCAAGAATTACTTCACGCGGTGTAGCGTAATGTGTTTTTGGATAGACTGTAATACGCGCCACTTTTTTGATGACCTCGCCGGTCAGCGGATCAAAGATACTGAGATTTTCGATCTCTTCATCAAACAGCTCGACGCGTATGGCTTCACGCTCTGAGTCTGCCGGGTGAATATCGATCACCTCGCCTCTTACCCGGTAGGTACCACGGCGTAATTCGACATCATTGCGCAGATATTGTAATTCTGCCAGCCGCCTTAAGATGTGACGCTGGTCCACCATATCACCACGCACCAGGTGCAAGATCATGGCGAAATAAGATTCCGGGTCGCCCAGTCCATAGATCGCCGAGACCGTGGCAACGATGATAGTATCTTCCCTCTCCATCAGTGCTTTAGTAGCGGACAGCCGCATCTGCTCGATATGTTCATTCACCGAAGCGTCTTTTTCGATGAAAGTATCGCTTGCCGGTACGTAGGCCTCGGGCTGGTAATAATCATAATAAGAAACAAAGTACTCTACAGCGTTGTTCGGGAAGAACTCCTTCATCTCTCCATATAACTGCGCTGCCAACGTTTTGTTCGGCGCCATGATAATAGTCGGCCTCTGCAGCTTCTCTATGACATTAGCAACCGTAAACGTCTTACCCGACCCGGTAACGCCCAACAGGGTCTGCCTGGCGAGACCATTCTCAAAACCATCGATCAAGGTCTTTATGGCTTCCGGTTGGTCACCTGTGGGCTGATATTCGGTTTGAAGTTCAAATTTTTTCAACATAATCATTCTGGGCTACTACATTCCGAGTTAAAAATAAATTAAACTCAGGCAACACTTATAAAAATGGCTGATTTTAGCTGACCATCTTCTTCACGGGACACTGCAGTGAAAATATCACTTTCTAATCGTATACAAAGAGTCAAACCCTCACCTACTCTGGCAGTAACTGCCTTAGCCGACCAGCTTCGTGCAGAAGGCCGCGATGTGATCGGACTGGCCGCAGGACAACCTGACTTTGACACACCTGACTACATCAAGCAGGCCGCCATCGAGGCAATCAATCAGGGGTTCACCAAATACACTGCCGTTGATGGTACACCCAGCCTCAAACAGGCCATTATAAACAAGTTCAAACGGGAAAATGGCTTTGATTTTGACGCTGACCAGATTCTGGTTTCTGTCGGTGGCAAGCAGGCGATATACAACCTGTGCCAGACCTTATTAAATGAAGGTGATGAGGTCATCATTCCTGCACCTTACTGGGTATCCTACCCCGATATCGTGAAACTGTCTGATGCCACACCGGTAATTGTTGAAGGTGATATCTCTCAGTCATTCAAGATAACAGCAGAGCAACTCGAACAGGCCATCACTGATAAAACACGCCTTTTCATACTCAACAGTCCATCGAATCCATCAGGAAAAGCATACAGCAAAGCCGAATTAAGAGCCCTGGGTGATGTATTGGTCAAACACCCGAACATCGTAGTGATGACCGATGATATCTACGAACACATTGTCTGGACAGATGAAGGATTCAACAATATTTTAAATGTCTGCCCTGAGCTGGCAGAGCAAACCGTCGTCGTCAATGGTGTATCCAAAGCCTATTCCATGACCGGCTGGCGCATCGGTTACAGCGGTGGCCCTGCCGACCTGATCAAAGGCATGAAAAAAATACAGTCACAGAGCACCTCAAATCCGACATCGATCGCCCAATACGCGGCAGAAGCAGCCCTTGAGGGTGACCAGAGCTTTCTCAAGGACATGTGTGAGGTCTTCAGGCAGCGCCATGACTACGTCTATGAAACGCTGAAAGCGATGGATGGTGTTGAAGTACTGCCAAGCGATGGCACATTTTACAGTTTCCCCTCTTTCCACGCGGTTATCGAACGCATGGACGGCATTAACGATGATGTACAGCTGGCCCAGCTATTACTCGAAAAAGGCGACGTTGCGCTGGTACCGGGGTCTGCATTCGGTCTGTCAGGCTATATAAGACTGTCATATGCCACTGATATGGATAGTCTTGAAAAAGCACTTACCAGGATCAAGCAAATAATTAAATAATCTTCTATTATTAGTGCTGTAGAGGCCTTTTGGTATTGACCGATGCAAGCCAAATCGGTAGCAT
>DAOVJH010000160.1 GCA_030673345.1 Pseudomonadota bacterium | reverse complement strand
GAGCTTACCCTGAACTACCAGCCGCAGATGGATAAAGACGAAAAAATCATCGGCGTGGAAGCACTGGCGCGCTGGAACAACAAAAAGCTCGGGGCGATATCACCCACTGATTTCATCCCGATCGCTGAGAAGACAGGTTCGATAATAGAGATCGGGTGTTTCATTATGGAAACCGCTTTTCGAACCTTGAGCGAGTGGGAAAAACTGGGCGTATCGGTTGATCAGTTCTCTATCAATGTCAGTATGCGCCAGTTCTTCTATTATGACTTTGTTAAAGACGTGTTTGCATTGTGCGATAAATATCTCACCGAAGAAACCAGGAAAAAAGTGATCTTCGAAGTGACTGAAAGCATCATCGCTGAAGATGTTGATAAGGTCGTGAACATCATGGAACAGATAAAAAGCCTGGGGATCCGTTTTTCTATGGATGACTTTGGCACCGGTTACAGTTCCCTGAGCTATCTGAAACGTCTGCCGATCGATGAGATAAAAATTGACCGCTCTTTCGTCTCTGAGTTAAACGAAGAAACAACAGATGAGGTGATGGTACGCAGCATCCTGTACATGGCCAAACATTTTAATCTGAAAGTGGTTGCCGAAGGTGTGGAAACGAAAGAGCAACTAACTATCCTGCGTAAAGGTGACTGCAGTTTCTACCAGGGATATTATTATTCAGCCCCGCTCAGCTATGATGATTTTGTGCGTTTTTATAAGCGGCAATAACCGCTTATTTATTAGACTAACGTGAACAACCGCTTATCATTACGACCAATAACAATAACCGCTTGTCATTTCGATCAACAACAATAATCGTTTGTCATTTCGACCGATAGGAGAAATCTTATCTGTCGGTGTATAAGATCTCTCCCGCTGGTCGAGATGACCGTTTGATGGGTTATTTTTTTATCGGATTATTCTTTACCCAGCGCTTTGATCTTTTCAATCAGCTCAGGAGAATCCCATTCTACGCCGCCGAACAGGGTGTATTTGATGTTGCCATCCATGCCAATGATGAAATTTGAAGGCGCTGCAAAAACTTTCCAGCTCTGGATGCTATCGCCGTCTTCATCCATCAGGATGGTGAATTCGGGTTTTACTTCGTCGACGAACTGTTTAACTTCGGCTTCACTCTCACCCATGTCGACCGCGAGTATCTTGAAAGGCACGTCGCCCATCTTGGTCATCATCTTGTTCATCGACGGCATTTCCTTACGGCAGGGTCCGCAGTAGGTTGCCCAGAACTGAACCAGTACGACCTGGCCTCTGTAGTCCTTCAGATTATGTGTTTTGCCCTGCAGGTCTTTTAGCTGCAATGCAGGTGCCGGTACGTCGCCTTTGACGGCTTTCAGGCCAACCGCCTGCGCCTGGCCTGTTAACAGGCCTGTGAGGCTGAACAGTAAAATGAAGGGGGTTATTCGTTTAAACATTAGATTTCATTCTCTCCGAGATAAAATAAACTGACTTTGACCAACCCTGCCATCTGCGAGGTGACCACGTCTTCTGATCTGTTTGCATCCTGACGCTTGAAGAAGTAACCGCGTACTTTAGGGATGACTTTGGTTGTTACCTTGCTGCCGCTTTTCTGCAGTTCATGGCTCAAGGTATTCAGCCCCCAGCGATTCGGTGTTCGCCCACCTTCCAGTAACATGATCGGTAATTTTGTCTTACCGACAGAATCAACATATTCGGGTACCTGACCGGGTACGGGTGTTTCTTTAAATAATCTTGGGAACATCAATATGGCACCTGATAATGGCGGGTTGTTGTCCGCCTCCCACTCACTGGCACCACGCAGGATCAGGTCGGTATCGGGGCCGCTGGCTATCAGGTAGACATCTTTACCGGTCTTTGTGGCTTCTGCAATTATTTTGGTGAGTGAATCGGTCGGTATCTCGATCAGGCTGCTGCGTACTTTTGGCAGCATAAAACCCGATAACATATCTGGCATCCATACTTCGATACCATCATCAGCGAGTGACTGCGCAGTTCTCTCTTCGGAAATGCTTTTGCCTTCATCACAGGCAAAACCCAGCAACAGGATATTGCCTTCGGCCGGAAATATACGTACTTCTACATCGGCATCATCAGTCTCGACGATCTTTATCTCTTTTGCCTGAACATTTGTCTGTACGGCCGTTGCCAGCAGTAGAAGCGTGAAAGTGAGTAAAACGGGTTTTATATTCATTATGTTTAATTTGGGTTATAAATATCATCGGGCAAGAGTGTTATGCTACGAGCAACCACACACTTAACATCCAATATACAGTTGAAGATTATGAATTATAGACATTTATTATCAGGAATATCAGATCGAGACATTTACCGACGATTTCTGACAGGTGCCATTCTAACACTAACTGGACTTGTTCCTGTTTGCGCTATATCAACAACTGCTAATATAACCGAAGAAATGACACAGGCGCTGAAATTAACGCCAAATGTCGAAAATGGTAAGAAAATCTACCCTTTATGCGCCAGTTGCCACATGAAAAACGGCTGGGGCAAGCCAGATGGCAGTTTTCCGGTCATCGCTGGCCAGCACCGTAACGTATTGATTAAACAATTGTCCGATATCCGCTCTAAAAACCGAGATAACCCGACGATGTATCCATTTACCGACCCTGGCTCGATCGGCGGTATGCAGGGCGTCAGTGATGTAACGGCCTATATTGCAACGATGGCAAAAGACCCTAAACCGGGTATCGGCAATGGAAAAGCCCTGGATTCAGGTAAAAGTATCTATCAGAAGCGGTGCCAGCAATGCCATGGCGATCAGGGTCAGGGCAATAATGATGCCTTCTTCCCTAGCCTGAAAGGCCAGCACCATGCTTACCTGTACCGCCAGTTACAATGGATCCGTGACGGTTATCGTAAGAATGCGAATGCAGTGATGGTCGAACAGGTTAAAGCCTTGTCTGATGAAGAGCTGGAGGCTGTGGCGGATTATCTGTCGCGGCTTTAAAAAACCTCGACAAAAACACCAAACCTGTAGGAGCGGATTTTGTTCATTCCGCGATCTTTTCCATATTAGGTAAATCCTGCACCTCGTACTACACCCAAAGCTGAATGCGATGACGGGTTATTTATTGCTGGTTTTTGTCATGCCGGGCTATTTATTATTCCAGACTGGCCCGGCTAAACCTGTATGGTTACAAGATTGCGGAATAAAGTTCCGCTCCTACAAAAGCATTAAACCGCGATCAGTTCCGTCTTTATAAACCCTGCACAACATACTGCACCCAAAGATGGTGCGCCTTTCCCGGTTCTATCGTTACCACATCTTCCGCTGCATTGCTGCTCTCGACGCAGAGCATTTTTTTATAACCATCTTCACCCAGATCACCCATTTTTTCGGCGGTTTCCTGCCAGGGGTTCCAGACCACGGTCGAGTGGCTGCCACATTTTATAATGCTGATACTTCGGTTAAGAGCTTTGTCTTCGATCACACAATCACCGGCGGTATCAAGATATATTCTGTCGACTTCCTGCTCGATGCTCACCGGGCCATGCTGAATTTTACGCTTGAAGTTATCCGGTTTATCGAGATAGTCAGTATCATCCAGCCCGTGCAGTAGAACCTTGCTGATATCACCTACTCTGAAATATGTATGTAATGCCTGGCCGATGATGATGGGTTCAGAACCGTTATTGTGGGTGACCAGTTCCATCTCCAGTTTTTTACCGATGGTTAGCTGGTATTGCACTGATGTTTCAGGAGGCCACATCTCTTCGTTTTCAGCCTGTGGCTGTGTGGTGAAGGTGATGCGGGTTCTGCCGTCATCAAGTACTTCTGTACAGATAATTTCCCAGGGGGTGGTGCGTGCAAAACCGTGTGCGGGAAAACCTTTAATCGTTTTATGTCCACCGAACCATGGCCAGCAGACGGGGATGCCACCGCGGATTGATTTACCGGGTTTAAAAATTGCATCGTCTGATAACCAGATAACATCTTCTTCGCCTTCTGGTATCCAGCTGAGCAGATGCGCACCCTGCATGCTTATGACGGCGCTCGCAAATTCATTTTTAATATCGATGACCGGAATTTCGCCCTTGCCTGTTTTAAAGCATAGGTAGTTGTTACCATTTTTTAATGCGAATTTTTCGTTGAGTAATTCCATAGTTGAGGTATCTGTTATTATTTTTTTATTGTACGGTTTATAGCATTAAATATATGTCATTTCGAGCAGCGGGTGAAATCTTGTGCATATTTAAGATTGTTTACCTGATCTTAGAATGGCGGAATTCAATGGCTTCGTAATCGCGGAATAAAATCCGCTCCTACAGTGTGGTGAAATTGTAGGAGCGGATTTTATTCCGCGAACAAGGCTAGTCGTTTTCCATTGCTTCTTCATATTCACCCAGCATCGCCAGATGATTTAGTTTTGCACGTTTGAGCAGGGCCTGTTGTGCGGCCGGAATATTTCCTGGTTTGCCTGACCAGGCCTGCAGCGCAGGTTGTTGCAGGGCACGTCCAAAGGAAATGCTTAGTTTCCAGGGTCCATCAGGCGCTTGCTGGTTTATGGCATTGAGATTAATCGTCGATTCTTCCGGTCCCATTCCACCGGAGAGAAAGTTTATGCTGGGCATGGCTGCTGGTACGGTGCGGCGTAATACTCTGAGTGTGGCTTCAGCTACTTCGTCAGGCTGTGCACGGCGGTTGTCTTTGCCCGGCAATACCATGTTGGGTTTGAGAATCATCAGTTCGAGCACCACGTGGTGCCGGCTCAGGGCATTGAACACGGCCTGCTGTACTGCTTCGGTGACTTCACTGTGGCG
>DAOVJH010000112.1 GCA_030673345.1 Pseudomonadota bacterium | reverse complement strand
TTTATTTAGGCATTGTGGGTCTCGCCCCACTGGCGAGGCACTTTTTTTCAGCAGCCAAAAAAAGTACCCAAAAAAGGCCGTCGCTACGCCTCGCGCCCCGTAAAAAAGCACGGGGTTCCCATTGCTGTATTGCCGGCACCATGCTGTGAAAAAACTCGCCCACGTTAAAAAACACGTACGCTCAGACAGTTTTCACAGAAAGCTCATGATACCGGCAACACATCAATGGCTTGGCTAATGCGAGAGAAAGTCAAAAGCAAAAAACTAAAAACTAAAAAACAAAACAAAAGCCGGCAGAATTAAAGCACAGTATTTACTTAAACACCGTTTTTTATTTTGATCTTCAATCCACTTTAGCAAGCCATTTAGGCGGTGGGGTTATCATGGGCTTTCTGTGCCAGTTGTCTGAGTGCTCTTTGCGAGTTCTGGCGCAGCATGATAACGCTTCCGCCTAAATGGGCACCCCTGTTCTTTAGGGGCGCAGCTGACGTGGCGGCCTTTTCTGGGTACTCTTTGTGGCTGCTGACAAAGAGTGCCTCGCCCGCGGTGCGAATACCGCAATGCCTAACTAAAAATAAGTCGCTATTTTTAAGAAAAAGGACCATAAAAAACCACCCGAAACCCTTAGCCGACACCCCTCCGCAATGGTAGACTCCACCTAATAAAGAATAATAATAAACGCAGCAAATAAGCACAAAAAGCTGAAGTGATGGAGCAATTATCGTCATAGTCAAAACTGCAAAAAATCGGGTGACAGAAAAAACACGAATCATCGGTATTGACCCCGGTTCACGCTGTACCGGTTATGGCGTGATCGATAGCGACGGTTTGCGTCATAATTATGTGGCCAGCGGTTTTATTAAAATTAAAGGTGAAGAGATACCCGAGCGTCTGGGCACGATTTTTAGTGAGGTCAGTATCATCATAGAAAAGTGGCAGCCGCAGACCATGGGCATCGAACAGGTGTTCGTCGACAAAAATGTGGACTCTGCGCTCAAACTTGGCCAGGCGCGGGGCGCGGCGATATGCGCTGGTACTAATGCAAAACTGGATGTCGGAGAATATACTCCCCGTGCAATTAAAAAAGCAGTGGTCGGTAATGGCTCTGCCGATAAACAACAGATTCAACAGATGATGAAATTACTGTTAAAACTCGATTTTGACCCACAGAGTGACGAGGCGGACGGCCTGGCGATTGCTATCTGTCATGCTAATCATATGCATGTGAAATCTCTGGGTATCGCAAGCAAAGTACGTGGTGGGCGCTGGAGATGATCGGACGTTTAACAGGCACCTTGCTGGAAAAACAGCCACCTGCGATATTAATCGATGTGCAGGGCGTGGGGTACGAACTCGAAGCATCAATGTCGACATTTTATAACTTACCGGAATGCGGTGAGATCATAACCCTGCATACGCATATGGTGGTGCGTGAAGATGCACAGCTTTTGTACGGATTTTTTTCACCGTCTGAGCGATTGATGTTCCGTACCCTGATAAAAATCAGCGGTGTAGGCCCCAAGCTCGCATTGACCATCCTCTCCGGCATGAGCGCTGAAGATTTCTCACGCTGTATATTGGAAGGCGACAGTAAAGCGCTGACGCAATTACCCGGTGTTGGTAAAAAGACGGCAGAACGTCTGGTGGTTGAACTGAAAGACCGTATCGAAAAAGACGACTCGATCAAATTGCCCGGTGCACCAGTGAAGATAGAAAAACAGGCGAATCCAGTGAATGATGCGGTAAGTGCGCTGATCTCTTTGGGCTACAAAGCACAGCAGGCAAGCCTGATGATACGTGATATGGATGTCGATGGTAAATCAACAGAAGAAATTATCAGGGCTGCCTTGCAGGGCAGTGCTTAGTCTGAGGTTTATATGAGCGAAAACCCGGTTTTGTCAGCAGAAACGGTAGAAGGCGAAGTGGCTATCGATCGCGCTATTCGTCCGCAGTATCTAAAAGATTACCGTGGACAGCCGGCGGTTACCGAGCAGCTGGATATTTTTATACCTGCCGCCAAGGCACGCAACGAGGCTTTGGACCACATCCTTTTCTTTGGTCCGCCGGGTCTGGGCAAGACCACGCTGGCACATATCGTGGCCAACGAGATGGGTGCAAATCTGCATTCGACATCGGGTCCTGTTCTGGAAAAACAGGGTGACCTGGCTGCATTGCTGACCAATCTTGAACCGCATGATGTTTTATTTATCGATGAGATTCATCGTCTTAGCCCGGTAGTCGAAGAGGTGCTGTATCCAGCGATGGAAGATCACCAATTGGATATCATGATCGGCGAAGGCCCGGCTGCACGTTCTATAAAGCTTGATCTGCCGCCATTTACCCTGGTGGGTGCAACCACGCGGGCAGGTTCGCTGACTTCACCTCTGCGTGACCGTTTTGGTATCGTATTGCGGCTGGATTTTTACGGTTTAAATGATCTCAGCCATATCGTTAAGCGCTCATCGGACATATTAAACGTACAGATCGATGACGAAGGTGCTGGTGAGATCGCCCGTCGCGCGCGGGGTACGCCACGCATCGTAAACCGGTTGTTGCGCCGGGTACGCGATTATGCGGAAGTTAAAGCTGATGGCAAGGTGGATGGCGATATTGCTGCAAAAGCACTGGAATTATTGAAAGTGGATCCGCTCGGCTTTGATATAATGGACCGGCGGTTACTGCTTGCCATCATCGAGAAATTTAATGGCGGACCTGTCGGGGTGGAAAACCTGGCTGCAGCCATCAGTGAAGAGCGCGATACCATCGAAGATGTGATCGAACCTTATCTGATCCAGCAGGGATACCTGATGCGAACACCGAGAGGGCGTATCGCTACCTCGAACGTATACAAACATTTTGGTCTGCATGCGCCGGAAGGTATCAAGAAAGAGACAGGTAATGAACTTGCGCAAGAACGGGATATGTTCGAATAAACGGGCTTAACTTGTGCGGTTACCGCCGATTCTATCTGAAAAAAATAACAATAATAAATATGCGATGAGCAAAAAGTTAAGGGAATTTTCCTGGCCAATTCGTGTCTACTATGAAGATACCGACTCGGGTGGCGTGGTCTATTACGCTAACTACCTGAAGTTTATGGAGCGTGCGCGGACAGAATTGTTACGCAGTATCGGTTATGAGCAGGACCAATTACAACAAGAGCTGGGTATTATATTTGCGGTGCATAGCGCCAATATTCGATATAAAAAACCCGCCAGATTTAATGACAAGTTAATTGTGATAACATCGATTACTTCACTGGGTAGAGCCAGTATTTATTTCAAACAATCTGTTTTTCTCGAGTCGTCACATCATGATGGCTCAACGGCCGGGTTGTTGGCTGAGGCTGATATCAAGATAGCCTGCCTAAATGCGAAAAAATTCACCGCGCAGAGTATCCCTGCGCCAATCATCGAAATGATCAATAAGGGGTTTCATTGTGGAAGCTGATATGTCGCTGTTTTCGCTGGTAACACGTGCCAGTTTTTTAGTGCAGGTCGTCATGATGATCCTGTTGAGCGCGTCAGTATTGTCCTGGATCGTTATCGTGCTCAAATATAAAGTACTAAAACTGGCAAGGGAAGAAGCGATGCGTTTCGAAGACCAGTTCTGGTCAGGAATTAATCTATCCGATCTTTACCAGCAGGTAAAACGTAAGGCCACAGAGCGCCGCGGCATCGCAAAAATATTTGAATCCGGTTTTGCTGAATTCATCCGTACGCACAAGAATAAAACCAACCCTGAAATGATGCTTGCGGGTGTGCAACGCAGCATGAAAGTGGCGGTGGCGCGTGAAGAAGACTACCTGGACTCACACCTCTCTTTACTGGCAACCATCGGTTCAATCAGTCCCTACATCGGTCTGTTCGGTACGGTATGGGGTATCATGCGATCATTTATTGCACTCGGTGCAGTTGAGCATGCCAGTCTCGCCATGGTCGCGCCTGGTATCGCAGAAGCATTGATCGCAACCGCCATGGGTCTGTTTGCAGCGATTCCGGCCGTTATCGCCTATAACCGTTATGCAGAAAGAGTGGATCGCCTGTCGAGTACCTATGAGAACTTTGCCGAAGAGTTTGCCACCATCCTGCAGCGCCAGAGTAATATGGCGGACGAGAAGGCCTGACGGAGACCGCCATGAGTAAAAAACGTCGTGCAGTGTCTGAGATAAACGTGGTGCCTTACATCGATGTGATGCTGGTCCTGTTGATCATCTTTATGATAACAGCGCCTATAGTGCAGCAGGGTGTAGAGGTCGAATTACCGCAGTTAGCAGCTAACTCATTGCCACCGGAGCAGCAGGAGCCGGTGATACTGACAGTGAGCAAGACAGGTGATTATTACCTGAATATTGGCGATGACCTGAAAAAGCCGGTGAGTGATGATGTTGTTACTCAGCGTATCGCCCTGGTATTAAAGCAGAAACCACAGATCCCGGTACTGGTGCGCGGTGATAAAGATGCCAGTTATGGCTCGGTTACCACTGCCATGGTATTGCTGCAATCTGCGGGCGTGGAAAAAGTGGGGCTGATGACCGAGCAGCCGTAAGCCCGGTTATAGCAGAGTATTAGTCATGGTAGAAAGATAATGGGTTCAGGTTTATTTACTGAAATCAAAAACAACCCCTGGGCTCTTGCGCTGGTCATCGCCGTTCACCTTGTCGTGATCGTGCTGCTGAGTATCAATCTGGCGAGTGACGAAAAACCGCCTGTGCCTGCTGCGCAAAAACATAAAATTATCGATGCGGTAGTCGTTGATGCAAAAAAATATGATGAGCGTAAAAAACAGGAAAAGCTGGCAGCGCAGAAAAAAATAGATGACAGGAAGGCGGTGGAAAAAAAACGCAGACAGGATGCCGAGCGTAAGAAAACGTTAGAGAAAAAACGCCAGGCTGAGAAGAAGAAAAAACAGGAGCAAAAGGTTGCTGCAGAGAAGAAAAAATCTTTAGCGCTAGCAAAAAAGAAAGAAGCTGATCTCAAGAAGAAAGAGAAGGTGCTCAAGGAGAAAAAGGCGCGAGAGCAAAAAGCGAAAGAGAAAAAAATCAGAGAAGCCAAAATTAGAGAAGAAAAAGCCCGGGCGTTGAAAGAAAAACAGCGTCTGGCAGCAGAAGCAGAAAAAAAACGCAAACTGGAAGAAGAGCGGCAGCGCCGGGCAGAAGAAAAAGCTGATCTCGAACGCTCTCTGATCGAAGAGGAGAGGCGTGAGGAAGAAGCCAGGAAACAGGCAGCACGTGCTGCCAGATTGCAGACGCAGCGTCAGCAATATATTATGCAGATTGCACAGAAAGTAGAGAGTAACTGGCTGCGTCCTGCTACCACGGACGATGAACAGAGTTGTGAGATAATCGTAACGCAGACGATGATGGGTGATGTTATCGATGTGCTATTGCAGTCATGTACCAGTGATAATGCTTTTCAGCGTTCGGTGGAAAGGGCGGTTCGCAAAGCGTCTCCATTGCCATTGCCGCCTGATCCTGAACTGTTTGAAAGAAAGATACATTTTAAATTTAAACCACGTTAATAAGTTTTGTTTTAATAAAATAATATGAATAAAAAAATAATAATCGGATTGTTCTGCCTGTGTTTTACACAGATGGCCCAGGCGGTCTTAAAGATCGATATCACTGAGGGTTTTGAAGGTGCGTTACCGATCGCAGTGATTCCGTTTCAATGGA
>DAOVJH010000171.1 GCA_030673345.1 Pseudomonadota bacterium | reverse complement strand
TGCCTGACTTTTTTACCGGTCTGATCAATGCTGCAGTGATAAATAATCCGTTCTACCTGGTGATCGCACTGGTCTATGTTCTCATCTACCTGGTGGTGAGAAGAAAATTACATGAGAGGACGGTCGATTTTAGCGAAACATTTCGACGGTACATTATCGGTTGTGTTGAGAAAATGTTCAGTTGTAAAAAAACAGGTGAGTAAAAAAGAATGAAAATGATTAATGTTTATATATGTGCTCTGAGTGTTGCTGTTTTGGCATTGCAGGTGCAACAGGTGGCTACTGCTGAATCGAGTACTGGTGAATGCAGGATAGTTAAGGTTGATTATGAGCGGGACTGTGGTGAAAAAAGTCTTGATGAGTTAGAAACTCTGAAACAAGGTGAATGTGCTGAGATTATTGTGAATGCGGCAAGTTGCTGGAATGCGAGTGGCTTGCAGCTGGAAAAAGATGCGACCTATGATATCAAGACCATGGCGGGTGACTACTGGTGTGATGCTGATACAAAGTGCGGTGCAGATGGCTGGCGTATACAGGATGAAAATTATCAATCGTGTAACCCGGAAGTTGAGGTAGAGGCGGCGACAGGTATTAAGAGATGGTTATTTCTCAAGTCCGAAAGTATTAGACGATTCCCGGATGCTGACTGGTTTGAGCTTATCGGTGTTAATGCTGCAAACGATGATATCAGTGAGTTTCGTATTGCTAAAGGTATTGATGATCACCAACCAGTAAAATCAGGTGAGTTTTGTGCTTACGCGAATGACCTAAGCTTGTTTTACTGGAACAATTCGAAATCACTTAAGATTACGGTCAGGCGAACAAAGTAATCTATCGTAGATTGATTCAGTGTTGATCGATGCGGGATGATTCTTCGTCCATGCTTCTGCACAGTAGTCCCAGGTTTACTTCGTCGATGCCTTTATCGATATTGACCCATACCTGGTGGCCGCTGCCCGGTGCGCAGTCGACATCGTTGCCTCTTTGGTCCTGCATGGTTTCGAGGACAAAATGATGGTTGCCGTCAGAGGTCAATAGTTCCATATCATCACCGACGCTTATCTTGTTCTTGATGTCGACCAGTATGCGTTTTTTCTGGTCATCGAACTCGATGACTTCGCCAGCAAATATCTGTCGCTGACTGCGGGAACTGCTATCACGATAACGCTGCATTTCCTGCGGTGCATGGCGTTCGAAAAAGCCATCGGTATAACCGCGGTGTGCCAGGTTTTCCAGTTCGGTCATCAGCTGCGGGTCAAACTTTTTGCCACTGGTGGCATCGTCGATCGCCTGGCGATAGATCTGTGTCGCACGCGCGGTATAGTAATAAGATTTGGTTCGGCCTTCGATCTTTAAGCAGTCAACACCGATATCTACCAGCCGATGAACATGCTCGACAGCGCGCAGGTCTCTCGAGTTCATGATATAGGTGCCGTGTTCATCTTCTTCGATCGGCATGAACTCACCTTTACGTCCTTCTTCTTCCAGTAAAAATTGTTGGGATACGACTGCGTCAGTATCTTCATCTGAGCCGGCCGTCCATACACCGGTGTTCTCGATGCTCTGGTCGCCATCATTGTTTTTAACTTTATAGTTCCAGCGGCAGGAATTAGTACAGGTGCCCTGATTAGGGTCACGGTGATTGAAATAACCAGACAGCAGACAGCGGCCAGAGTAGGCGATGCACAATGCCCCGTGTATGAATACTTCCAGTTCGATGTCGGGGCAGTCATCGCGAATCTCTGCTATCTCATCCAGTGATAATTCACGTGACAGGATGATGCGTTCGACGCCGACAGATTGCCAGAATTTTACAGAGGGTGAATTTAAGGTGTTGGCCTGTACTGACAGGTGAACCGGCATATCGGGCCACTTTTCCCTGATCATCATGATCAGTCCGGGATCTGCCATGATCAACGCGTCCGGGTTCATCTCGATGATCGGTGCCATATCTTCCATGAATGTTTTGATCTTCGCTGTATGGGGCAGGATGTTGGTGGCGACAAAAAACTTCTTGCCTGATTCATGTGCCTCGTTGATGCCGGCCTCAAGATTTGGCAGGCGAAAATCATTGTTACGAACCCTCAGGCTATACCTTGGTAATCCGGCATAGACCGCATCAGCGCCATATGCAAAGGCATAGCGCATGTTCTTTATCAATCCGGCGGGTGAGAGCAGTTCGGGTTTTTTCATGAGTGTATTATGTTGTGACAGCTGTATGAGTACATTTTAAAGCAATCAAACCCTGAAAAATACACCTATATTTGAGGTGGTATTGTGGCAGCCTGTCGTTTTATCGTATTTGATTAGGTGCAGAGATACCCGATTTTTATCAGGGATGAAGCTGGAATGCTGCTTACTTAATAATCAGAATTGAAGCGCTGTAGTGAAGACCATGAATTTTGATTGCTTTAAGCAAGTTAAGAGTTAGATTGAGATAAAAAGTTCGAGATATAAAAACTTTATATTTTTAGAACAGAAATATGGTTTTTCAGTCTTAGTCCTATCGTCGATGTGGAATAGATTTGCCATATTTTATGATAGAAAAAAGACATAATAATTGGGGTTATCGGTACTCTCTGAGATCTATTTTTGATGTGATCGGTTTGCTTGGATCATCGATCATTATTTTCATGCTTGCTGTTTCCGTGTATGCAGATGAACGTAAAGAATATGAGATGATAAACATCACTGCAGGTCAGGTAGGTATACTTGATGAGCCTGATGGCCCGCAGAGATATGGGCTTGAATATCGTTTCACTTCTTTTTCTGGTCCCTGGGGATTTCGTCTGATCCCTGCTATCGGTGTGGCATCAGCAAATAATGGAGCGAGTTTTGCTTATGCTGACCTCAGGCATGATTTTTACTTGAATGATAGATGGTTGCTTATTCCGAGTTTCGGTGCGGGGATGTTTAAAGACAGTAGAGAAATAGAACTGGGTAATAATCTCGAATTCAGGTCTGGGCTGGAGGTTGCTTATCAATTTGGAAATAAGATACGTGCCGGTATCGCAATATTCCATCTATCGAATGGTGGTATCTCCAGCCAAAACCCAGGTACTGAAGCATTGGTCTTTTCAGTTTGTATACCGGTTATAGATAATTAGTCAGATAGCATTTTATGCTTATTCTTTCACTGGTTTTGTGCCTATTACCTGTGCGTCTAACTTGTCGTGTGTACATTGGTTCTCGTGTTTGTATGTGCATTGTTCTCGATATCTATAATAATCAGTAGATATTGTAAGGATAATTTATTATGGTCTTTAGTAATATTTACGGTTCGAACCTGTTTGTATAAAATAGGAAAAAATAAATACTATGAATAAGAAGGTGAATCTAAATGGCTTACAAATGTGAAGTATGTGGTATGGGTATCGGTTCAATGACCTGTGCTGAATGTGGCAAGGAACTGGTACATGATTCAATCACGACCGATGATGGCACAATAGTCTATGTCTCTAAATGTCCTGATGACCACGGTATGGTGAAATCGCCGACGTGCTGTGGGCAGGATATGGCGTATCAGGCATAATTTTTATTTACACAGAAAACAAAATAGAGCAGCTTTTCAGCTGCTCTTTTGTTTTTTTTAATCATCACTCATAATCACAAAAGTGCAGTTATTTTATCGTGTTGTCATACCAGTCATTAGAAAACGATCTTAATTTTGATAAAGCGTTGCCTGTTACAGAGCACTGGTCTGCTGCGCCTGATTTTCTTGTTCTGATAAGTAATTATTGTCTGGAAAATAAACCATTAACTATCGTTGAGTGCAGCAGTGGAACCAGTAGCCTGGTTTTGTCTCAGTGTTGTAAGTTGAGCCAGACTGGTCATGTCTATAGCCTGGAGAATGGTGAGGAGTACATGTTGCAGACGGTCAGGCAGCTAGAAGATTTTTGCCTGTCAGAGTTTTGTGATGTCATTCATGCACCGCTAGTAGATGTCCGGTTGGACGATGAAAGTTTTCAATGGTATGCCTTAGATGACCTGCCAGATGTCGAGATTGATATGCTCGTTATCGATGGGCCGCCGGGATTCTTGCAGAAGCATTCGCGCTATCCCGCGTTACCGATACTGGGTCAACGGTTGGCTGAACACTGTGTTGTTTTTCTGGATGATGCAGCGAGGGCGGATGAGCAGGCGCTGGTTAAACGCTGGTTAAAGGGCAGTCCCGACTTTCAGGCTGAATATATAGAAAATGAGCGCGGTTGTTTCGTTCTGAAAAGATAAGATAAAACCGTATTTTTGGCTCAGCATCTACCGTCGGCTTAAGAAGCGTTGTAGTTTATGTCCCATTCTTTTAGGGCTTCATTAAGATCACCTTCTGCGCCGATATTCTTCCAGAAGGCGGTGAAATCTGCTTTTACCGTTTCGACAGAAATAAACATCTTGTGTGACTTGTCTCTGAGGAAATATTCGATGTTTGAATCAACCGTTTCAATATAGTCTTTAGCGATATCCTGCGCCGGTAGCTGATGCTGCTCATGCATCAGGATGCCTTGTTCATATGCTCTGAGTATGCCGAAATTGATGCGTTTTGAAAAACTTGCAGCGACGTCACTCTCACTGCGCGTCAGGTGTACGTAGAAAGCGTCATCGG
>DAOVJH010000008.1 GCA_030673345.1 Pseudomonadota bacterium | reverse complement strand
CTACTTCTACTGCTGTTTCTGCTGATTGGGATATGCCTTTCTTCGGCGATAACAACAACTCTAATTACAACGGTAACAACAACTGGAACAATAACAGCAACGGTAACGGTGCTGGTGACGGCGAGTTTGACGGTTCTTTCTCTTTCGGTATGAAAGCGTCTGGTAAAGGCCGCGGTCGTGGTAACGGTAACGGTTCTTACTACGGTGATAACTACTACAATGGTTCTAACGGTTATAACAATGGTTACTACAACGGTTATGCACCACAAGGTTACGCTCCAGCGCCTCAAGCTGCGCCTGCTGTAGCTGCACCAGCGCCTGCTGCTAAATAGGCCAACGCTTAAATAACTTTCGTTAGGTGTGGCCCGACTTCTGTATTACAGGGGTTGGGCTTTTCAGCGAACATCACCATAAATTTATCCGGGGAGTCATCATGACTACAGAAAAACAATCAGAGAACACAGCTGTACCAGCAGAAAGCGACAACAAAGCGGTATTTGCTCCATTAGGTAAATACGCAATCGTTGCCGTCATCATGGTAAGCATCATCGTAACGACAGCGATTATGCTGAATAAACAATTAAGCGATGTCGACGAACATCTTGCAATGATTGAAAACGAAGTAGCTGAAATGAACATAGCAGCTGGTACTGATACACCTGCTGCTGAAACGACAGCAGATCTTGCACCAGCTGAACCGACTTCAGTTGCAAACACAGAAAGCAAGGAAGCAGTGGTTACCGAAACGGCAAAAACTGAAACAGCACCTATTGCTGAAATTACAGAAGCACCTGTTGCTGAAATGACAGAAACGCCGGCAGCTGAAGTTCTGGTTGCTCAGGAAACGGCGACAGCGCCAGTTGTTGCTGAGCAGGAAGAAACTGCTGTTGCATCACAGTTCGAAATGACTACATCTGAAAGCCCTGCAAAGTTACGCCACGAACAACTGGTTAAAGAAAACCAGGCACGGATCGATGCTCACAAAGCGGAACAGAAGCAGCACATATCTGAAATGTTTGCTCGTATCAAGGCACTGGAAGCACAGCAGCTAGATCGTTACAGAGCAGGTCAGGATGCTCAGATCACCCGTCTGCGTGAGCAGCTAGCACAGCAGCAGCAAATGATCGAAGCTTTAGTTATACGCAATAAAGACTTATTCGAACTACGCGCTGCAAATGTTCAGAAAAATCAGAGTAAACGGGAAGAAGCACTTAACCGCATCTAACCGCTTATCTGATTTATATCTCAGTTTTTTAGCCGGATTCAGCAACTAAAAGCCAGGCTATAGAAACAAAATCCTGAACATAAAAAGGGCCGGTACTGTATGTACCGGCCCTTTTTTATGGGTTATTTCACACACAAAATGACAAAATTACAGGATATATCGAGTACTTTTCCGTACCCACTTAGCAATACCATTCCACAAACTTCACATTAAATATAATAAATAACTAACTGATTTACTTATAATTAAAAAATAAACCTAATCCTTGAATCCACTTTAACAAAGGTAAGTTAACATTGACTTATATTATATAATTCTAATATAATAACACTCAGCGGTTCTAATGAACTAGACGAACAGTTCTGACGGATCGAGCGCATGAACTTTTTTTAACAAGCTGTATTAATTAAACTTAAATGAGGGTTTAAAAATGAAAACTTTACACATAATTGCTGCTGCAACTATCTTAGCTACTTCTACTGCTGTTTCTGCTGATTGGGATATGCCTTTCTTCGGCGATAACAACAACTCTAATTACAACGGTAACAACAACTGGAACAACAACAGCAACGGTAACGGTGCTGGCGACTTCGACGGTGACGGCGAATTTGACGGTTCTTTCTCTTTCGGTATGAAAGCATCAGGTAAAGGCAAAGGTCGCGGTAACGGTAACGGTTCTTACTACGGTGATAACTACTACAATGGTTCTAACGGTTATAACAACGGTTACAATAACGGATATGCTCCAGCTGGCTACTATGCTCCAGCTCAACAAGCTGCGCCTGCCCCACAAGCTGGCAACGGTTCTAACAGTTCTAACGGTTCTTACAATGGTGATAACAACTGGAACAATAACAGCAACGGAAACGGAAACGGTTCTGGCGACTTCGACGGCGACGGCGAGTTCGACGGTTCTTTCTCTTTCGGCATGAAAGCATCTGGTAAAGGTAAAGGTCGTGGAAACGGTAACGGTAACAGCAACTGGGACAACAACGGTTACTACAACGGTTCTAACGGTTACTACAATGGTTATAACGGTTACAACGGTTATGCTCCAGCGCCTCAAGCAGCTCCTGCTGCAGCAGCGCCTGCCGCTAAAACTGAAGCTAAGTAAGCTGACGTTATAAGCTTTTCTTAAAGCTGCAAGAAGGCCGTGTCATTAAACATGACACGGCTTTTTTTATGCCCAGGGATGGGCGGTATTCCGCAAGGAGCCAGGGATGGCGATGCGGTTATGCCCAGAGATGGGCGGTATTCCGCAAGAAGACAGGGATGGCGGTGCGCTTATGCCCCTATGTAATTGTTACCTACCCCCTCTGTCATATGGTCAATATTTGTACATTCTAATATTATTAATTGTAAGGGTTCGAAAGGATCTTAAGCGCATAAAGAACCATACTGCTAACGAACTTTAGGAGTTTAAAATGAGAACAATTATGATAATTGCTGCGATTGTTGTAGCTGTTGCCTCAACCAGTGCAAATGCTTGGTGGGGTCCTTTTGACAACGACAATGATTACAATAATAACGGTTATAACAATAGTAATTGGGATAACAACGTTTTTGGTGATGTAATGAATGACATGATGGGTGACATGGACATGGATATGAACATGGAAATGAAATTTAAAGTAAAAGGAAAAGGTCGTGCTAACGGTAATAACTACTGGAACGGTTATAACAACTACAATGGCTATAATTACAATGCTTACAATAATGGCTATGCACCCTACGGCTACCAGCAAAATCATGGCCAGGTACCAGTACAGGCAATTCCAACGGCTGAAACGGCTGCCCAATAGCCAATATTTAGTATTGACTTCAAAAGGCTGAATCCCTAAGGTATTCAGCCTTTTTTATGGAACCATCACCGCCGTATACATGGTTGATAAAGAGCCTTGATCAAAACTTATACACAATAGAACAAACTGGAAAAACACCATGAGTGATACAGAAAACAAAACTGAAAAAACTGCAGAAACAACCGATACTGCACCTTACATGAAAAAAGACAAGCAGAATAAAGACGATACGACATCTGCAAAAAGCAATATCGTAATACCGCTGGTATTACTGCTGGTATCAGCCATTGTTATTATCGCCACATTCTATGAAGAAGAATACAGCGACCTTATGGCTCAAACAGAAGCACAGGACAATGCCGTTTCTAAAGTTAATACTGAAGTTACTGCTGAAGCTATTCCTGAAACTGCTTCTGAAGTTGTCGCTGAAACTGCGGGTAATGACAGTAACGCCACACAAGATCGGCCTGCTTTAAATGTAGAAACGACGACAGAAAAAGCAGGAGCCGTCGCTCAGATTGAAGCAACTGAGCAAAACAGTGTTACCGAAGCAAAATCAGCTCCACCTGCAGTTGTAAAAGAAGAAGTTGTAGCGGTCGTCGCTGCCCAGGCACGGCCGGTTAACAACAATGCTCGCCCACAACAACCTTATGCAGCGCCATATCAATATAACGCATACAATCGTGATCAGGCGAAGGTCATGGCAAAGCAACGCATGGAAATGTTGCAGCAGCGCCGCCAGGCCTATGAAAAAGAGATGCAAGACCGACGCACACAATATGAAGCAGCAATGCAAGCTCGCCAGGAAAAACGTAAAAATATTGCCGAAGCACAGAAAGCTGTATTTCAGCGTGCACAGCAGGATCGCGTAGAAACCAACCAGAAGATTCAGGATATTCATAATAAAATATCTAAACTGCATGAAGAGATTCACCAGCTCATGCAGCAGTCTAAAAAACCTGCTGCACCGGTACCTATGCATAGCATGTGATGCTATCTTCCTGCAGAATAAAAAAGGGCGCTTAAAGCGCCCTTTTTTATTCGCTGACGATCAGCGATTCACGATTAAATAGAATGCTGACTTAAGACCTGTCAGCACAAACGAGTTTGACTATATAATTATTTTCTAATATAATTACTTCACTATATTTTAATGTACTTCTAACGCATCTAATTTTTCAGATGACGAAATAATACATTACAGAAGTACCAAAAAATAAAGTTAAGGAATGACAACAATAAAAAAAAATACACAGCTGATAATACTGCTATTTACACTAGCTTTATCGCAACCATTATTGGCTGAGGAATCTGTTAAAAATGAACATAAAAATAACGGGGCTGGTAATACTGTCAGTGATGCTGACACTGCTGGTCATGTTGATGGCGGCTTTTCTTCAACTGTAAGTACACAGACAAAAGCGACAGCCCACTCTCAACACAAAACTTCAGGCGACATCGATACATTTAAGCAGATGGAAACACGTCGCCGGCAGATGCATGAAGCGCAGCTTGAAGCTTACAAACGCCATATGCAAGAAAGAAGGCAGCAGGCTGCCAACGACCATCAAGCTCGCAGATATGGTTTACCGGAAGACGCACAGACACGGCGCGAAGAGTACATCAAGTTAATGAATGAGCGCCGCACACTGATTAAAAAGATGATGAATGAAAGTCGCCAGGCAGCAGAAGAGAAGCGTAAAGCGGTGCTGCTGAAAATGCACCAGACAAGCACTCCGTCTGAACAGGCTAAACCATCTTAAATTTTTATTAATGAAAAGTGATTACGTTGCATCAATCGTAATCAAACAATCTGAACGTAGTGTGATTGCTAAATCATGCTGTCTGTACACGATTCACCGAACAGACATCGCAACGAATTAGCGGCAATCATGCGCTGCTAGGGCACGTAGACTTCGGTTTACGTGCCCGCCTTTTTTTGGGTCACTTATAAATAAGCGTATATCTATAAATGTTTCAGGAATTCAGATAACACTAATTTCTCTGCCCAAAAATCGACGTACCAACCCTGACCATCGTTGCCCCCTCTTCGATAGCCAGACAATAATCCCCACTCATCCCCATAGATAACTGGTCAAAATCAGCTAGAGAAAATTCTTCTCGACAGGATTGCTGCAGCTCCCTCAACTGAGCAAAGGCTCGACGTGTCTGTTGCTCATCACCACGAACACCGATAGTCATCAGACCTCGCCATACCAGGCAAGGGAACTGCTGATCTAATACTTCCTGTAAGAAAGGTTTTACCTCAGCAGGTTTCAGGCCGGATTTACTGTCCTCCCCGCTTACGTTTACCTGTATCAAACAATTAAGCCGGGCGCTTTTTGAATTGTTCTGCATCGCGTTCGACAATTTTTGTGCGAGCTTGATGCTATCGACTGAGTGTATCCACTGGAAATAACCGGGCAGTTTGCCGGCTTTTTTTGACTGCAGATGGCCGATGAAATGCCATTCCAGTGCTTTATCGTTTAGATGCGGAATCTTGGTCATCGCATCCTGAATGGTGTTTTCACCAAAAGAACTTTGTCCTAGCGAGACAAGCGATCTAACTTCATCGAGTGAACGGGTTTTTGAAACAGCGATCAGGCAGATCTCGTCGGCATTCCGCCCCGCATTTTCAGCACATCGCTGAACCTTTTGCTGAACCCTGGTTAAATTTTCAGAGAGTGGATTTTCACCAACACTATCAGGCATCTGTTTACTGTTTGTAGTGTGAGAAAAAATAAGTGATGGCTTTCATCGCTTTTTTAAGTTCATCAACATGCGGCAAAAAAACGACCCTGAAGTGATCCGTACCTGGCCAGTTAAATGCCGAACCATGAACGATCAGTATCTTCTCCTGTGTCAGCAGGTCGAGCACCATCTTTTCGTCATCGCTGATATTGAACCTGGACTGATCCATCTTTGCAAACAGGTACATAGCACCCATGGGTTTGACACAGCTTATACCGGGGATTGCCGTGAGCATTTCGTAGGCCAGGTTGCGCTGTTCATACAGACGTCCTCCCGGCACGATGAGTTCGTTGATACTCTGGTAACCACCCAGTGCGGTCTGAATGGCATGCTGACCGGGGACGTTAGAGCACAGACGCATCGATGCCAGCAGTTCGATACCTTCGATATAATCAGTAGCGTGCGCTTTATCACCACTGATCACCATCCAGCCGGCACGGAAGCCAGCCACACGATAGGCCTTTGACAGGCCATTATAAGTGAGACATAAAACACCATCTGCCAGTGATGCGGTCGAGATATGTTTTGCCTCGTCATATAAAATCTTGTCATAGATCTCATCAGAAAATACGATCAGATCGTGCTCTCTGGCAAGATCGATAATGCTCTGCAGTATCTCTTTGGGATAGACCGCACCGGTCGGATTGTTCGGATTGATGATGACGATGCCACGGGTATAGTCATTAATTTTTGACTTGATATCATCGATATCAGGATACCAGTCAGACGCTTCATCACACATGTAGTGCACCGCCTTCCCGCCGGACAGGCTGACGGCTGCAGTCCACAGAGGATAGTCCGGTGCGGGTATCAGTACTTCGTCACCATTGTTGATCAATGCCTGCATCGACATCACGATGAGCTCACTGGCTCCATTACCAAGATAGATATCATCGATATCGACATTGACTATGCCTTTCTGCTGGCAATACTGCATAACGGCCTTGCGACCGGAATATAAACCTCTGGAGTCACTGTAGCCCTGCGACACGGGTACATTATGGATAAGATCCTGGACGATCTCTTCCGGTGCATCAAAACCAAACGGCGCCGGGTTGCCGATGTTCAGCTTGAGAATCTTATGACCTTCTTCCTCAAGACGGCGCGCTTCACGATGCACTGGACCACGGATGTCATAACATACAGAATCAAGCTTGTGAGACTTTTTTAATGTTCGCATTCTTTTAATTTCAGTGACTTAACAATAATTTTTAACTTCTATTGAAGTATATATGCATATCACACTGAATTGTTTGCCTCGAGAGAAAAATACGAATAAAAATGCGAAGAGACAGGCCGCCACACTGCGTTTCCGCTCCTTGCGGAATACCGTACTTCCTGCACATAACCGCACCGCCTTCCATGGCTCCTTACGGAATACCGCCCATCCCTGGGCATAAAAAAAAGCCAACCATCAATGGTCGGCTTAAACGGGACTCGCGCTATGAAAAAAACAACCAATAACTACAGCACTGCTCTCGCCTTCCTGACTCGAGCTTTTTAACAGGGTGAACTTACTACGATAAGCATTTAACGAATAAAGTCAAGAAAACATCTTTGCAATTTGACCTGGCATTATAAATTCACTATACATATCAATTAGTTAAAAACTGCCTCAGCACACGATACAAGTAGAAAGCATCCCAGCGCCCTGCCAGTTCCCGGATCGAATGCATGGCAAAAGTCGGTACCCCGACATCGACCGTTTTTACACCGATCTCACTCGCCGTAATCGGTCCGATGGTGCTGCCGCAAGCCATATCAGAGCGCACCACGAAAGACTGTACCGGCACATCCGCAAGTTCACATAGATGCTCAAAGAGAGCACCGGTCTGGCTGTTGCTGGCATAACGCTGGTTCGCGTTCATTTTTATCACCGGACCATTATTAAGTATCGGCCCATGGTTGCTGTCATGCTTGTCTGCGTAGTTAGGGTGTACACCATGAGCGTTATCAGCTGAGATCATCACACTGTTGGCAATCATACGAGAAGTATTTTCATCATTGCCGCACAATCGTTCGAGCACAGATTTTAAAAATGGACCCTGCGCGCCGGCAGCCGACATACTGCCGACTTCCTCATGGTCATTACACACCAGCAAAGCATTCTGTTTACCATCATCTGCGATCAACGCCATCAGGCCGGTATAGCAGCTCAGCAGGTTATCCAGACGGGCACTGGCAATAAAATCATCATGCAGACCGATGACCGCTGGCGGCTGCACATCATAAAAGTACAATTCATGACTCAGTACTTTTTCTGCCTTCGCATGTTTTACCTCAGCCAGATCGTTTTTAACATTGACTAACTTTAATAACATGGCTTTAAAATCAGCGATTGTATCGCCTTCATTTTCAGGCAGCTTCATCAATATTGGCGGCAGATGTTTTTGCTTGTCAACCGTACGCTTGTCATTTGCCTCTCGGTCAAGGTGAATAGCAAGACTGGGGATGACCGCCACCGGTTTTTCCAGGTTGATCAGCTGATGATCTATCGCGCCATCTTCATTCAGATAACTCACCCGACCGGCCAGAGACAGGTCTCGGTCAAACCACGGGTTAAGCAGAGCACCGCCATAGACTTCGACGCCCAGCTGAAGGTAATTATTATTGATGATCTCAGGGTTGGGTTTAACTTTTAAGCAGGGACTGTCGGTATGCGCGCCCACCATGCGCATGCCATTTTCGACCAGTGAATTGTTGAGCTGAAATGCGATGATAGACGAATCATTTCGGGTGACATAATAACGCCCTTCTGGCTGTCCATTACTGATCTCCCAGGGATCTGCTTCATCTAACTGTTTGAAACCATGCTGCTCTAGTATCTGAGACATGCTCTCAACCGCATGAAATGGTGTCGGCGAACTTTTTATAAAATCGATCAAACCGTTTACAAATTCTACATCTTGCATGTCTCTAACCTGCCTTCTTCAATTTAATTTATACAGCGTTTTCTGCTGATAACCGGTGACCACGGGATACAACCCGGCCAGCTGTTTATCCAGCTCACTGTCGCCCGTATCTGAAATCATCGGCCGTTTATCCAGTGAACGTAATTTTTCGTTGCTTGCGATTATTATAATATTTTCTCGACCAACCTGACGGATAACTTTTGAACTCAGCTGCTGGTTGCCACGGCCAAAGACATGCCCCTGCCCACCGATGGCGGTTACCACGATTTTTGCCGGCTGTGTTTTAATCGTTTTTAAAATAGTCTGCTCATCAACATCGCTTGCCTGCAACGCCTGGTTGTAGACGATATCGATACCCAGCAGCGTATTCTCCAGCGCTAGCTGGTTCATTATCTCTGCAGTCGTCGAACCAGACCCGATCAGGTAAAAAGTATCTGGCTCCATGGTTTCGATTATATCGGCCGCGATATCCTGTACTGCGATTTTATTTTGGTTCAGTCCACCCTGTTTGATCAATTGCATACGGGTATCATCGACGGGCACAGACAGATAACCATAACATCGCGCATTAACCCGACCTTCGCGAAAAGCATTTTCATCAAGATCCATCACCTGGGATTCGTGTAATGACATCGGCTCACCAGAGAGCACCAGATTTATCAACTCTCCAGCATGTGATGGAGTAACCGCATAAACAGCTGAGTGAATCTTCACGCCAGCCGGTATACCGATCACGGGTATCGATCGTCCCTGCTCACCATTGAGCGCATCCAGTACGTCACGCGCAGTTCCATCACCACCGGCAAAAACGATAAGATCGACCTGCTGCTCGGCAAACAGGCGAATAACATTTTTCGTATCATCAGCCGATGATTGTCCTTCGGCCGCATGCAGTACCTCACAGGGAAGCGCCAGTGCACGCAATACATTTTCACCCATCGTCTCTGCAGCCGTAAAAATAACCGTGCCAGGCAAAATATCACCGATTTCCTGCAGGGCGACCTTGGCCCTGGCCTCCGCTTGCGGCTGCGCACCTCTCGATAATGCCTGTTCGACTATCTCCCGGCCATCACTGCCTTTCAGCGCAACGGCTCCGCCGATACCGGCATACGGATTAATTACAAAACCTATTTTCATACCACCAGACAACCACTTAAAACATCTGGTAAGTTTATCAGCTTCGTGGAATCTAACACCCAGTAATTAAACAACGGGACGCAGAGAGTGTTAAAATTCAGCGCTCTAAATACCAGCTGAACTGGATACATCATAGACATATGAATTTTCCTGATTGTTACAAACCACGCCGCCAAACCTGTTCTGTTACTGTTGGCAATGTTCAGGTGGGCGGTAATGCGCCGGTCGTCATACAATCGATGACCAATACCCACACCGCGGATGTAGCTGCCACCACACAACAGATCATGCAGCTTGCTAACACGGGTTCAGAGCTGGTGCGAATAACGGTCAACGACAATGATGCTGCCGCCGCCGTGGTAAAAATTCGTGAAGCACTCGATAAAAATTCCTGTTTTGTACCACTGGTCGGTGATTTTCATTTTAATGGCCACAAGCTGTTAACAGATTACCCGGACTGCGCTCAGGCCCTGGCAAAATATCGCATCAACCCTGGAAACGTCGGTAAAGGAAAAAAACGTGACGCACAGTTCGCCACCATGATCGAGCTAGCCTGCAAATACGGTAAAGCGGTCAGGATCGGCGTCAACTGGGGCAGCATGGATCAGTCCCTGCTGGCAGAATTAATGGATGAAAATGCCGGGCTTGCAGAACCGAGTGATGCACATAACGTCATGCTGGAAACGGTCATACGTTCAGCGCTAGACAGCGCCAGGCAGGCTGAAGCACTGGGGCTAGGGAAAGACAAGATCATCCTGTCCTGCAAGATGAGTGTGGTACAGGACCTGGTTACCGTCTACCGTTCACTCGCAGAACGCGACGATTATGCACTGCATCTGGGCTTGACCGAAGCCGGTATCGGCTCCAAGGGCATCGTCGCCTCAACTGCCGCACTGAGTATGTTATTGCATGATGGTATCGGCGATACCATACGGATATCATTAACACCCGAGCCTGGCGCACCCCGTGAAAAAGAAGTCATCGTCGCTCAGGAAATTCTGCAGACCATGGGGCTTCGCTCCTTCGTGCCATTAGTCACCGCCTGCCCCGGCTGCGGTCGCACGACCAGCACCTATTTTCAGGAACTGGCATCACAGGTACAAAACTATCTGCGCACCCAGATGCCCGCATGGAAAGAAAAATTTCACGGCGTTGAGGACATGTCTGTTGCAGTGATGGGCTGCGTGGTCAATGGCCCTGGTGAAAGCAAACATGCCAATATCGGTATCAGCTTGCCTGGAACCGGCGAACGCCCAGTGGCACCGGTCTATGAGGATGGAGAGAAGACCGTGACACTAAAGGGCGATAATATTGCGGGGGAGTTTGAGGCAGTTATTTCGGCCTATATCGAGCGGACGTATAAGTCACGCGCAATGAAAAATGAAAAATGAAAAATGAAAAATTTTAAAACCGACTAAAAACAAAATCATTCGTTATTTTGCTTTTGACTTTCACTTTTCATTATTCATTGCGCGCAACGCTAAGCGCTCGCCTGCTGAGTATTTATCTCACGGCGTTTTCTTACTGCAGCGGCCAGATTAGCCAGGCATGTCTCTGTCGTCTCCCATGAGATACAGGCATCTGTAATACTTTGCCCGTAAGTCAGCGGTTGACCTGCAATGACATCCTGCCGACCTTCAACCAGATGGCTCTCTATCATCACGCCCATTATGCGGCTTTCGCCATCGGCAATCTGTGAAGCAACGTTGTTACAAACATCAACCTGCCGACGAAAATCTTTCATACTGTTTGCATGCGAGCAATCAACCATCACCTGAGGTTTTAAACCATATTTTTCCAGCTGCTCAGCTGCATGCTGAATGCTCTGTGCGTCATAGTTTGGCTTCTTACCACCTCGTAATATGATGTGACAGTCATCATTGCCTTTGGTGGTGAATATCGCAGAGTGTCCTTCTTTGTTCAGCGACATAAAGACATGTGGATTCGAGGCAGCATTTACCGCATCGATAGCAATTTTGAACCCGCCATCAGTACTATTTTTAAATCCAACCGGACAAGACAGACCAGATGCCAGTTCACGGTGCCCCTGACTCTCCGTCGTTCTGGCACCGATAGCACCCCAGCTGACCAGGTCCGCAATATATTGCGGACTAATCAGATCCAGATATTCTGTACCGACAGGTATGCCCTCATCGGACAGATCTCGTAACAGCTTACGTGCTAATCGCAGACCTTCATTTATGTTAAAACTCTCATCAAGATCAGGGTCATTGATTAAACCTTTCCAGCCAACGGTGGTTCTAGGTTTTTCGAAATAGACACGCATGATGATGCATAGATCATCAGACAGCTCGTTCATTAACACTTTTAGTTTTAATGCATATTCTCTTGCAGCAACGGGGTCATGCACCGAGCAGGGACCTACCACCACGACCAGACGATCATCTTCACCATGCAAGATGTTGTGTATCGATTCTCTGGCATGAAAAACTGTTTCCGATGCCTTCTCATCCAGAGGAAATTCATCATGAAGCGCCTTTGGTGGCAATACTTCATGCAGTCCTGTTATACGTACATCATCGGTTTTAAAAATCATTATCTAACTCGTAAAAATATTGGCCCAAAAACGCCATTCAATGATCAATTATATAGGAATAACATAAAACTATCTCTGCGAAACGACTAATCCACTGTCTCGCTAGAGAGTTCTCTTATCAGGTCAGGAAGCTCATGCAAGCTGTGAATAACGGCATCAGGTTCACAGCTATCCAGAGTCCATGGTTTTTGATCCCGGTTTAGCCAGATAGCCGATACGCCCGCTGATTTTGCGCCTGAGACGTCATTCAAAGGATCATCACCGATGTGCACCATCTGTTGCGCATGAACATCGGTCATCTTCTGTACCTGCCGATAGATATCAGGCTCGGACTTCAATTTCCCAACCGTTGCCGAATTTAATGCATGGTCAAACCAGTGGTCGACACCTGTTTTAACGGTATCAGCGTTGCCATTTGTTAAGCTCACCAGACTGAACGATTTAACAAGTTCATCGAGTACCGGCCGCACGTCATCAAACAGGGTAACCTGCTGGCGTGCTTCATAAAAGACCTCAAATGCCGGCACTATCCAGTCATCTGCCAGTTCAAATTCCTCAGCCAGCACTTCAAATGATCTGATACGCAGCTGTGTTAAATCATATGCCAGCTCCGGGTAACGATCTAATAGCAAACGACGCATCTCACGCAACTGATTTATATCGTATTTAACGGTTATCGCTGGCACATGTTCATTCAGCCACTGATATAACCGCTCTTCTGCTCGAAGTATCGTGGGTTTACATGGCCATAACGTATCATCAAGATCAAAACTTATTACTTTAATCGTTTGTGACATGGACTTCACTGCGTTGCGTCGTCATCAGATTGAAAATGACTGCATTATCGAATGGTTAAATATTGCGGGACTAATTTGTTTTAGTGAAACTGTCGTTTAAGAGATCGACCGGCGTTATTACATCTGCTTGTGATACTTTATCCTGCATGAGCCCAGGCGGCGTTGTCACAGGCATTAAATCTTTATCCATTTCAGCATCTTTTACCGGCGCCTCGGTAGCCTGCTCGATTTCATCTACACCGGCAATGTTCACGATATTCTCTGACGAGAACCTGACCAGGTAACCATCACCTTTTTTACTGTGTTTAAATTTGCCCAATGCAGCAATGGCCGATTTTTTATCCGAAAAATACCCGAACCTGACGTTATAACGCGTTTCATTTTTCTTGTTCCTGTAGTCTGTTACATAGGCGTCGTATTTCTGCATCTGCAACATCTTCACCATGTTTTCTGCATTGATCAGGCGGCCATACACACCCGCCTGAATAGAGTATTTTATCTTGCTTAAGTCATCTGAAGTAAAAGTAGCAACGGTACCGACATCTTCATCGTTAACCGCCTCGATGCCTATATCTGTGTCAATTTCAGGTATCTGTGGCTGAGCTATGTTTTCTGTAGCAGGCAGATTTTCCCTGTTG
>DAOVJH010000270.1 GCA_030673345.1 Pseudomonadota bacterium | reverse complement strand
TGCGAATCGATACGATACTGGTAAAGAGTAGACCTCAAGGCACCGTTAAATAGAGTATTTTTTCGGAACGCGCGCAGGCCGATGCTTTGTGCAAGCTCCGGTTCTGAGGTAATGATTACGGCCGTCCAGCCATCAAAACTGGCCTTTAGCTGGACACCGAACCGGTGATACAGGGTACGCAGCATCTGCACCTGTCCGATACGTTTTCCATAGGGAGGATTCGTAACGATCAAGCCCTGTTTTTCGCTATACGGTTTTATATCCGTGGTCGCGTCCTGTAGAAATACTTTTATGATCGAGGACAGTCCCGCTGCTTTAATATTCAAGCGAGCAATGCCGACCAGCTGTTCGCTATTATCGCTGCCGCTTATTATCGGTATAGCTTGCAGGCCTTGCTGTTTTTTATCTTCAGCATCTTGCAGGATAGTCTGCCACCTGTCCTGTTCCTCTTTATTCTGAACAAAATATTTCCAGCGAAAAAATCCCCAGTGGTGAGGATCAGACTGTTCACGCAAGAGTCCCGGAGCGATATTCGCTGCCATCATCGCAGCTTCTATCAACAAGGTACCACTTCCACACATAGGATCATAAAATGGCAGACCCTGTTCATAGAAACTATTCCATTTTGCGCGATACAGCATGGAAGCAGCCAGTGTCTCACGCAGAGGCGCACTGCCTGCTGTTGTCCGATAACCGCGTTTATGCAATGCATCACCAGAGAGGTCAAGATAAACCAGGCATTGTTTATCACTGAGGTAAACATTGATCCTGATATCGGGGGCTTCCCTGTCGATCGATGGCCGCTGCTCTGTGTTCTGTACGAACTGGTCGACGATGGCGTCTTTGACACGCAGTGTTGCAAAATGGCTATTGTTGACGACTGAATGCGAGCTGAAACAGTCGATCGCTAGCGTATTATCTTCTGAAAAATGTTGAGACCAGTCGATGCTGATTATCTCGGCATACAGGTCATCATCCGAGGATATCTTAAATTCTTTAAGCTGCAAAAGGATACGGCTGGCAACACGTGACCAGAGGCAGGCCTTATAGGCATTTTCGATATCACCGGAAAATGAAACACCACCAGTATGGATCTTTGTATCAGATATACCTAACTGCTCAAGCTCTCTCTGAACGAGATCTTCTACGCCTTTTGAACAGGTGACAAAAAATTGATTAGATTGTTTCAAGGATTTCCTGCTATTCGTATCATTTATGCTCATGAGATAAAGTTGCAGCTAACTGCTGGCGATTATCTCAGTTATCGGGTAGGTGCGATCTGTATTTTTACTTTTTCGATATCGTCATGAGTAAGCACACGCTGACCGATCAAACTGTTGGCTTCAGCAGCGTGAATTTTTATACCGTTATATAACAATTTTAATTCTGCGATATTCTCGGCCCAGTCGAGCTCACTCTCGGGCAGGTTTCTATATATTCTTAATAACCCTGCGCGGTACGCATTGATTTCGATATAACACCTGTACTCTGATACCTTATAACTGTCAGATACCTGATTCGGTATCGGGCGACGGCTCATGTACATCACGTATTCGTTATTATCAACGATCAGTTTTATCGTCGATTCATTTTCTGCAGCATCAACCGGAACCATCGAATACAATGCGGCACATTCTGCATCTGTTTGAATCTTCAGATTATCAGCAACCTGCTGGATAATCGAACTCGGCGTAAGCGGTGCATCACCAGGAAAGTTCACCACGATGGTGTCGTCAGGCCAGTTCATCTTGTCAGCCACTTCAGCCAGCCGGCTCAAACCGATCAAATTATCATCGACGATCATACAGACGGTAGCACCAAACTCTTCGGCAGCCATACCGACACGTGTATTATCTGTCGCTATCACGATCTCTGATGCACCAGAGTCTTTTGCACTCTCGAACACGTGCTGGATCATGGGTTTGCCATGGATATCAGCCATCGCCTTGTTAGGAAAATCGTCCTGGTCAAAAACAGCCAGAATGATTATTTTAAAATCTTCATTCATCGAAATATCTATACAAAATCTTGTTTATCAAAACGTAGCATAAGTTTAGTCCAGTTCTGCCAAATCGTTGTATGATCTGACTAACAAGTTCAGGAGCATGCTAATACCCCACAGATCTAAAATCTGCGACTTACTAATCGATTTTCCTGGCATCGGCATCCAGCAGCACAGGGATCCCATTACGCACCGGGTAAGCCAGTTTATCCTTCTGACAGATTAAAATCTTTTCCCTGGACTTATGGATTAGCGGCCCCTTACACAGCGGGCAAACCAGGACGGCAAGCAGTTTCTTTTTCATCTATTCGGTCGTGCGTTCAATAATGGCAGTATTTTCTGGTCCAACTGCGAACCAAGTGAGCTGGAAAATTCAGCTACGACGCTAACCACCCACGCATCAGGCAAAAACAGGTGACGGCATTTAACGGCATCTTTTCCGGTCATCATTATACATCCCTTATCCCAGTCTGAAAAATCAGACTGAGAATAGGCATGATGGTCAGAGAATGCATGTTCGATGACATCGATTCCATTCTCACGCAATTGTGTAAAAAATCGCGATGGATTGCCTATACCGGCAACAGCATGAACCTTTCGACCAGAAAACGACGATAGTGTGGCACTTTCGCCGCTACTGAGATGACAGAGATCAACAACCTTTAACGAATATGACGATACTTGATTACTGATGTTGTCATCAACCCCATTATAGACGACCAAATCGACATCATTTAACCTGACAACTCTCTCGCGAAGCGGTCCGGCGGGCAGACAATGGCCATTACCAAAGCCCCTGACTGCATCGACTACCGCAATCTCGACATCCCGCCGCATACGGTAATGCTGCAGACCATCATCCGAAAGCACGATATCACATTGATTATTATCCAGCAGGTAATCGACCGCTGCGACGCGGTCAGCGCCGACCACCACGGGAACTTTCGTCCGTTGCTGGATCATCAGCGGTTCATCGCCAACTAGTTCAGCAGCGTCATCATGCTGAACCTGCCGGATGCCAGAGACAGTGCCACCGTAACCTCGGCTGACCACGCCCGGCTTAAAGCCATTTTCTTTTATATATTCACAGAGAGAAATCAGCAGCGGTGTTTTTCCACTGCCACCCACGACGATATTGCCGACCACGACCACGGGCACCCTGGCTGCATAACTCTTTTTAAATTTCAGCTGATAGGACTTACGGCGGATTATGGCTATAACGCAATACAGCCAGGATAACGGTAATAATAAAGCGACAAGAATTCTATCCAGAAAACCTGGCTGGTACCAGCATTGGTCCAGTGACTTCATGCAACGTGACCCTGATCAAAAATCATCAGCATCAGCTGTCTTCAAAATTCATCTGATGCAATGCAGCATATTGGCC
>DAOVJH010000131.1 GCA_030673345.1 Pseudomonadota bacterium | reverse complement strand
GAATGGATCGCCATGGCGATTTCTGCACTGCCGACCATGCCTATCTTTATTGCTGCGATCGGCATATCTTCGAGCACTGCCCGTGCTTGCTCGATGATGAGATCTGAAGGCATGGGCGCAAAAGAGATGACATCGATGGTGTCCTGCACGGTGGCAGCAGTGATAACGGATGCTGCGATGCAGCCGTGGCTGCTTAACGTTTCGATGTCGGCTTGAATGCCAGCACCGCCGGTAGGGTCTGCGCCTGAAAAGCATAATACAACAGGAGGGTTCTTTAGTGTCATCGCTTACCTTGTTGGCTTATTGAGCCAAATTGATTGTCATACCTGAGCCATAGAGCGCGACATGACTTTTTCGCATGAGGACTATTCTAACGCAATCAAGAGTGTGTACAATAGCTGCATTGATCTGGAGGTAAGTATGTCATATAAAGTTTTAACCTGCATCGTATGTGGTTATGTTTATAACGAAGAACTGGGTGATGAAGAGCATGATCTGGCACCAGGTACGCGCTGGGAAGATGTACCGGATGACTGGGAGTGTCCGGATTGTGGCGCAGGTAAATCAGATTTTGAAATGACTGAAGCCTGAGATGAAAAGTAGTGTAGAAAAGGCTGTCATTGCGACAGCCTTTTTTATGCCCAGGGATGGGCGGTATCTCACAAGGAGCCTGGGATGGCGGTGTGAATATGCCCAGGGATGGGCGGTATCTCACAATGAACCTGGGACGGCGTTGAGAAGACGCTGGCTTAATTAGATCATGAAAAAATCCACCGCTCTTTTTTTAGATAAAGCTTCGCTGTATCCGGATGACCTCGATTTTTCAGCATTGTCAGGTGTTGCCGATTGGCAGTGGTTTGATAATGTGAATACGGCTGATATAGAGCACTGTCTGGAAGATGCTGAGATCCTGGTAACGAATAAAGTTCCGGTGACCAGCGATGTTATCAGCAGCAGTAAACGGTTGAAGTTAATCTGTGTTGCTGCCACCGGAGTGAATAATGTCGACCGGGATGCTGCAAAAAAGCAGGGCGTTCAGGTATGTAATGTTCGTGGTTACGCAACGTCATCTGTGGTGCAGCATGTTTTTTCACTGTTGCTGACACTCAATAGAAATCTCTTTTCCTATAAAAAATCGGTCGCTGGAGGCGACTGGTCGCGCAGTGATTTTTTCTGTTATTTTGGTGAACCGATCAGCGAGCTGCAAGGAAAAACCATTGGCATCGTCGGTTATGGTGAGTTAGGGCAGGCAGTGGCAAAGGTCGCAAGATGTTTTGGCATGAATGTGCTGATTGCTCATAGTCATAAAGTGGGAGGCAAGACAGATCTACGAGAGGAGCGTACGGATTTAAATACCCTGTTAGCAACGTCGGATGTGGTCTCTTTGCATTGCCCTTTGACCGAAGAGAACCGCCACATGATCGGTAAAAATGAATTTGCGGCAATGAAGCCTGATGCGATATTAGTTAATACGGCGCGTGGCGGATTGATCGATGAGCCGGCATTACTGTACGCGCTGGAAAATAACCATATAGGCGCTGCTGCATTAGATGTGCTCGAACAGGAGCCGCCATCAGTCAACAATGCACTGATCCGTTATCAGGCGGATAATTTAATTATTACACCGCATATTGCCTGGGCCAGCAGGGAATCACGACAGAGACTGGTCGATGAGATAGCAGAGAATATTCGTGCCTATCAGCAGGGCCGTCCACGGAACATCGTTTAAAGGCTTTTTGTTTTTACTCGCCGATGATAGTGATTGTAAGTTTTCTCTGCTTCGGCTGTGAAGTTCTTTCCCACAGATAGATACCCTGCCAGGTACCTAAAAGCGGTCTACCGCGGTTTATCGGAAAAGCGATCGATGTCTGCATGACGGCAGTTTGCATCGCCGTTGGTACCGCATTCATGCTGCTGTCAATAATATTGCTTACGCCATCGCTGGTTGGAGCAAGCTGTGCAAGAAAATCGACGGTCTGACTTTTTGTGGATTCATCAGCAGTATCATTTATTAATAAGCTGCTCATGCTGTTATGCACGAACAGCTGGCAGGTACCGATCTTGATTTTTGAGTCGGCGATGATTTCACTGATCAGGTCGGTGATGTCTGTTGCACCCTGTTCCTGTGGTGCGAGCTTAATCGTGTCCTGAAAAACCATGCTGAGTTTGACCCCGTGTTGATTGATATATCTACTGGTCACCCATTATGGTGACTGCGACATTGCGTTTGTGCGAATTTGTTCTGTGTTCCCACAAAAAGATTCCTTGCCAGAGTCCCAGATCACATTTACCCTTATATATAGGGATCGATAGTGAGCTCTGTGTTAATACCGTGCGCACATGTGCGGCCATGTCATCAGGACCTTCGTCTTTGTGTTTAAAGAGGCTGTCACCATCTTTGACTAACCTGGCCATGTAGGCGTCCAGGTCCTCACGAACAGTTATGTCAGCATTCTCACATAATATCAAAGAAGCGCTGGTGTGCTGTATGAAGATATGGCAGATGCCGAATTTGATACCTGATGCTTCGATGGTTTCTGTGATCTGTTTGCTGATGTTGTACGTGCCTCGACCCGTCGTGGAAAAGCGTAATTTTTTTTGATGTAACATTTTAATGCTCCTTGTATCGGGTCAGAGAAAGACTGGTAAAAGTGTAGTTTAAAATATGATTTTAATAACCAGGCTCGGTTGATATTTTAGATTATCAGGTGTTTAAACAACGTTTAAAGTTCAGGGCAATACCTCGCATGATTTCAAACCATGCTTCTTTTTCGTCATTAACGGTCAGGCCTAGCGGATCCAGAGCAGCTGTCTTTATTGCTGTATTCCTGGTTAGCGTTATTATGATGTCAGGTTTAGGCGGCTGATGCACCATACACTGTATATTGTTTTTTTCTATGCCTTTCCTGATGTGCCGCAAGTGTTTCAGGCTGGCGCCAGCTTCCTCATCATAAGTTATTGATTCAAAATAATTTAGACCGTATTCCTTTTCGAAATATTGAAAGGCGTCATGGTAGCTAATGAAAGGCTGTTTGTTGTTTTTCAGGCTGGTTTTGATCTCTGCAGATAATCGTGTGATCTTATCTATCAGCAGTAGGAGATTGCTATTATATTGGCTGCTGTTCTCAGGGTCGCTGATGATTAATTGCTGAGCGATATGTTTACTGATCGCTATCGCATTGTCTGAGGACAGCCAGATATGAGGGTCCAGGTTGCCTGGTTCCAGATGCCCAGGTGATGAATGGTCAGTTGTGTGTTGCGGACTGTTCTTTGTTCGTCTGTTGAGTAATTTGAGACCGTTCGACTGCATCGCCGATACGACAACAGCTTTCTGCTGCGTGATGATCTTGTGTAGATGAGATTCCATCTGCGGACCGATCCATACGATCATCCTGGCATTTGAGAGCAGGCGATGTTCAGAAGGGCGCATAGTGTAATGATGCGGTGACTGTATCTGCTTCATCAGTAATACGGGTTCTTCGACGCCTTTGCTCAATTGAGCGACCAGTGAATAGAGCGGTTTTATGGTAACGACGATGGGCGCCGATTTTTCTGCGGCCGCATCATATGGCAGTACAAAAAAAATCAGGCATGCTGAAATGAGATGTTTTAATAATAGGCAGGGCTTTAATGTCTGATACATATCGATGCAAGGGGATTGATCGCGTTTTATAAACCGTGCTCGGTGGCCGGATAGAAACGCAGGATGTCTGTTTATAAATGTCTATTTATAATCGTCATATTACCATGTAATATCGATCTAAATTGTTACCGAAGCAACTATGTCATCTCCGCACACACAATCTGCCAACAACGCCAATGCTGAAGACGGGCCATTATTGTCTGCGGAAAATATCGGCTATGTGATACGCGGTAAGACCATACTGAACGATGTGAGCCTGCAATTGCACAGCAAAGAGATCATTACTCTGATCGGGCCGAATGGTGCAGGTAAGACCAGCCTGATACGTATACTGCTAGGGCTGAGTGATGCCAGCAGCGGCAGCGTGGAGCGGTTGAAAAATCTTCGCCTGGGTTATGTGCCGCAACGCATCGATGTGCCTGAAGTCATGCCGATACGGGTCGTTGATTTTCTCAATGTTACCGGTCAGCACGATGAGCAGCAGTGCCGGCATATGCTCGACGAGGTCAAATGTGCTTATCTGCTGTATTCGCCTATGCAGAATATCTCTGGTGGTGAAATGCAGCGTGTATTGCTCGCTCGTGCCCTGTTAAAAAAGCCGCAGCTGCTGGTGCTGGATGAGCCTGCTTCAGGTATGGATATCATCGGCCAGCAGGCGCTGTATGAAACCATCAGGCATATCCGTGATAAGCATGACTGTGGCATATTGATGGTGTCACATGATCTCCACCTGGTGATGGCCGCGACGGATAGAGTGATCTGCCTGAACTCGCATATCTGCTGTACCGGCCACCCCGATGATGTCAGTGAACATCCAGAATACCTGAAGCTGTTTGGTGATGCGATCGAAGGACTGGCACTGTATTCACATCATCATGATCACGAACACGACTTGCGCGGCAACATCGTTGATTCTGAGCACTGTCACAGTTGCGAGCCCGGTGATAATGATGAGAAGTGGCAGGATAACAAGTGATGGCTGCCTTCTGGAATGACAGTTTTATCCTGTATGCACTGGCAGCAGGCATCGCACTGGCTTTGGTTGTCGGCCCGCTGGGCAGCGTGGTGGTGTGGCGCAGGATGGCTTATTTTGGTGATACCCTGGCACATGCGGCACTGCTGGGTGTTGCGCTGGCCGTCGCAGCAGAGCAGTTGCCGATGGTCGGTGTAGGAATGATCGGCGTGGTGATAGCGGTATTATTATTCTGGCTGGAAAAACAGCATGAGTTATCGACCGATACTTTATTAGGTATATTGTCACACAGTGCATTGGCCTTAGGTCTGATCGTTTTGTCTGTCATCCAGTCGCAGGGTTTCAATGTAAACCTGATGTCGTATCTGTTCGGTGATCTGTTAGCGGTAGATCAGTCTGATCTGGTGCTGATGTATGGCAGCGTCGTTATCATACTGCTCATATTCAGCCAGATACTTTCTCCGTTAATCTCTATCTCGGTTAACGAAGAGCTGGCGCGCGTCGATGGTGTTGCGGTCGAAAAGATCCGGTTTATCTTTATGATATTGCTGGCGCTGGTAATCGCGGTGGCATTAAAAGTTGT
>DAOVJH010000041.1 GCA_030673345.1 Pseudomonadota bacterium | reverse complement strand
CTTCAGCGACCAGATACTTGCCTTTACCTAGACGCGCATGTGTCGACGAGCTGTTCAGCTTGCCGCCGATGACATACGTCGGGTCAAGTCCCGCTTCTTCTAATACACTGGTGACCAGAGAGGTCGTCGTCGTCTTGCCATGCGTTCCCGCAACAGCGATGCCATGACTGAAGCGCATCAATTCCGCCAGCATCTCTGCTCTCGGTACCACGGGGATGCGGTTAGCTTTCGCCGCCTCTACTTCGATGTTGTCACTGCTGATCGCTGTCGAAGTAACGACCACATCGACGTCACTGACATTTTCAACTGAATGTGAGTGATACACTTTCACACCCGAACTTTTTAACTGTTCTGTCACCGCATTGCTGGCAACATCTGAGCCACTCACCTGGTAACCAAGTGTGTTCATCACATCAGCGATGCCGCTCATACCCGCACCACCGATACCGACGAAATGCACCTTACGTATACGCCTCATAAATTCTTTATGGCTATTCGATTTAGAGCTGGCAGGCTGTGACATCAGACAATACCTCCGGCGCTCAGACAGGCATCGGCAATCGTTTTTGCTGAATCCGGAATAGCCAGTCGTCTCGCTGCTACAGCCATATCGACTAATTTTTTTCGGTTGCGTGAGAAATCACCGATCACCTCAACCAGCCAGTCTGTCGACAACTCATCCTGCTGGCGGATTATCGCTGCACCGGTCCTTTCGAGGTAATAAGCATTATGTGTCTGGTGGTCATCGACAGCATGCGGATAAGGCACCAGGATGGAAGCGACACCAACCGCTGCCAGTTCGAATACGGTCATCGCACCTGAGCGGCATATCACCAGATCAGCCCATTCATAAACGGCAGGCATATCATCAATGAATGCCTCAACCTTCGCATCGACCCCCGCATCAGCGTAAATAGCTTTTGCTGATTCAATATTTTTTAAACCAGTCTGGTGGATAACATCAGGCCGTTCGTCTTCATTGATCTCAGCCAGTGCCGCCGGGATAATCTCATTAAGTTTTACCGCACCCAGACTGCCGCCGATAACCAGCAGGCGCAGCTTACGTTGCTGCAAGTCCTGCTTAGCAAAGCGGCTCTCGGGCTGATCGATATCACAGATTGACTGGCGTACCGGATTGCCGGTCGTTGTCGCACCTTTAAACACAGCAGGAAAAGCCTGTAACACAACTTTTGCAAACTTTGCCAATATCTTATTGGTCAACCCGGCAATAGCGTTTTGCTCATGCACCAGAAGCGGTTTTCTGATCAGCCACGCCATCAGGCCACCAGGACCCGATGCAAAACCACCCATGCCTAAAACAGCACAGGGTTTCCTTCTCAGCAGAACAGTTAAAGCCTGCCAACAAGCCATGGTGATGCGCACCGGCGCTAACAGCAAGGTCAATGTATTCTTTCCGCGTAGACCTGTGATACTCATCCATTCGATCGGATAGCCGGCCTGAGGAACCAGTCTTGATTCGATGCCTGCTTTTGTTCCCAGCCAGACCACAGGAATGCCGCGCGAACGCAGCTCATCAGCAACCGCCAGTGCAGGGAAAACATGCCCGCCGGTGCCGCCAGCCATGATCATTACAGGACGAACATCGATCATAACAATGCCCCTCCCGCTTTTATGTGTGCCGCTCTTGTTTTTGCAGCCGCCTTTCTTTTTTGCCTGGCTGTCTTCTTACCCAGGTTCTTACTCGCCTGTTTTGCTACACCACTGTTCTCATAATGTATGCGCATCAACAGGCCGATAGCAATACAGCAGACCACCAGGCTACTTCCGCCATAACTCATCAACGGCAACGTCAAACCTTTGGTCGGCAACAAACCGATATTTACGCCCATGTTGATCACAGCCTGCATCGATAGCCAGATACCGATACCGTATGCCAGGTAAGCAGCAAAATAATTGCCCGCTTTTTCTGCCTGTGAAGCGATCTTCAATGCTCTGAAAAATAATGTTGCGTACAACAGCACAACGATACTCACACCGACAAAACCCAGCTCTTCTGATAACACGGCAAAAAGGAAGTCAGTGTGTGACTCCGGCAAATAAAACAATTTTTGCACGCTGCCGCCAAGACCGGTTCCGAACCAGCCGCCGGTACCGATGGCGATCAGCGATTGTGTCAATTGAAAACCGCTATCAAAAGGGTCAGCCCAGGGATTAGCGAATGATGTTAATCGCTGCATACGATACGGCGACGTCACCACCAGTAACATCGCCGCACTGGCAAAGATAAATACAAACGAGATGAACTGGATAAACCTTGCGCCCGCCAGGAACGTCATACCGAGCACCGTAGCCATGATGACAACAGTGGCACCGAAGTCAGGTTCGATCAGTAGAAGCAAGCCCGCCAGGCCAACCATCAACATCGGTTTCAGAAAACCAATCAGCGAACTACGCACCGCATCGCCATGACGAACCAGGTAACCCGCCACGTAGATCACCAGAAAAAGTTTCACCAGCTCTGAGACCTGTAGACTGAACACTCCGAGAGGCAGCCAGCGCGTACTGCCATTCACTGTTTTTCCGACACCAGGTATCAATACCAGCACCAGTAAAAACAGGGCAAATAGCAATAACGCCATACCGGATTTTTCCCACTGCACCAGCCTGATCTTGAAAACACTCAATGCAGCGATTAAACCGATAGCAACAAACACCAGCTGGCGCTGTAGATAATAAAATGGATTTAAATAATCTCTGTCAGCAACACTGATGGATGAGGAAGCCACCATGATGACACCGATGGTCAATAATGAGATGAATGAGATCAATAGCACAGGGTCTAAATCATCGGTATCGACTTTCAGACCGAACCAGTCGACCAACTGGATGCGCGGCGACCTTACCGATGTCATCCTGGTGAACATGTCACTGGCAGCATGCATGACCTCACTCATGATTCCAATGCCTCCACTGCCTGTATGAAGACATCACCACGATGTTCAAAATCATCAAACATATCAAAACTTGCACAGGCTGGCGCCAACAGGACATTGTCACCCGGCTGCGCCAGCGTTGTTGCAGCGGCGACGGCAGAGCCCATATCAGCGACTCGCTCGACCGGCATCCCTTCGGGCATGACGGACTGGATTATCTCTGCGTCTTTACCCAGCAAGATGACCGCACGGCATTTCTGCTTTACCACTTCAGTCAGTTCTGAGAAGTCAGCACCTTTTGCGATTCCGCCTGCGATAAGGACATGTTTACCCGGCAGTCCAACAAGTGCTGCAATCGCTGCGCCCACATTTGTCGCTTTTGAATCATTGATCCAGTTGACACCATCTATCTGTGCAACAAACTGGGTACGATGGCGCAGACCTTTAAACTGTTTTAATGCATCGAGCATGTCTTGCATCGACAATCCGATCGCATGTCCAAGCGCCAGTGCGGCTAATGCGTTCTGCAGGTTATGCCTGCCTTTGATCTTTAGCTCATCGACTGCCAGTAGTTTTTGCTGACCAAAACACAGGCTTGCATCGTTATCGCCGCAGAGACCGAATTCATTTTCTGCCGGCATGCCTAGCGTAAAACGGAGTTGCCGACTCGCCGACCTGTCCGTTGAATCATTCACCTGGCTCGCGAGTGTATCGTCTTTATTCAGAACCAGTACTTCAGCATTTTCATAGATCACCTGTTTGCTCATCGCATAGGCAGCAAGGTTGTCATAACGATCCAGATGGTCGGCACTGATATTTAATACCACGGCAGCTTTCATCGGCAGCCTCTGCAGCGTCTCCAGCTGAAAGCTGGATAACTCGAGCACGTATAAACCGATATCATCATCCAGAGAATCGAGCACAGGTGTACCGATGTTGCCACTGGCCACAGCACTCAAGCCGGCCTGCGAGGCCATCAGGGCTAACAATGTGGTGACCGTCGACTTGCCATTCGAACCGGTTATACCGACAACCGGCGCCTTCACTTCATGCGCAAACAGATCGATATCACCGATTATCTCGATATTATTTTCTCTTGCAGCAACCAGTGCCGGTTCAGTCAGGGCAACACCCGGGCTGACGATGATACGGCGCGCATTAACAAACAATGAAACATCAAACGATCCGGTATGCAACACGACATCACTGTATTCATTTTTCAGGACATTGAGCGCCGGCGGAATATCTCGGCTATCGACTACGATGACAGCTTCACCGATCGACCGCAGGTAGCGCACCACAGACAAACCTGTCTTACCCAGTCCGACGACCAGTGTATAAACAGCTTGTTCAGGTTTAATAGTCATTATATGTAATGCGCTCATGCTCATAATTAATAAATTTGCCTAATCGATCTACCTGACCTTCAATGAAGCCAGACCGACCAGCACCAGCACGACAGTGATGATCCAGAAGCGGACGATCACCCTCGGTTCAGGCCATCCTTTTAATTCAAAATGATGATGGATCGGTGCCATACGAAAGATCCGCTTACCGGTCAGTTTGAACGAACCGACCTGCAGGATAACCGAGACGGTCTCCATCACGAAGACCCCACCCATGATAAGCAGTACCAGTTCCTGCCTGACGTATACAGCGATGATGCCGAGTGCAGCACCCAGCGCCAGTGCACCCACATCACCCATGAACACCATCGCAGGATAAGTGTTGAACCACAAAAAACCCAGCCCGGCACCGACCAGCGCGCCACAGAAAATAGTAAGCTCTCCGACACCGGAGACATAGGGGATACCCAGGTAGTTAGCAAATGTCGCGTGACCTGTCAGATAGGCAAATACACCGAGCGCGCCAGCAACCATGACGGTCGGCATGATCGCCAGGCCATCGAGGCCATCCGTCAGGTTTACTGCATTACTGCTACCGACGATTACCAGGTAGGTAAGCACTATAAATCCTGCGCCTAATGGCAACATCACATCTTTTAAAAATGGCACGATCAGCGTCGTCTCTACCGGCGTCGTCGCCGCGCTGAACATGTAATACGCGGCACCAAGACCGAACACGGTCTGCCAGAAATATTTAGCCTTTGCCGATAAACCTTTTGAATTGCCATAAACCAGTTTTTTATAATCATCGACGCCGCCGATCAGGCCAAAAGCCATGGTGACACCTAATACCACCCATATCTTTTCACTGGAAAGATCAGCCCATAACAGCGTACTGATGGCGATCGAAACCAGGATCAATGCGCCGCCCATGGTGGGCGTGCCGGCTTTGGAGAGATGTGATTGCGGACCATCATCACGTATCTGCTGACCGATCTTGTAACTGGCCAGCTTTCGTATCATGGCGGGGCCGATCACGAGGGATAAAACCAGTGCGGTAATGGTGCCAAAAATGGCACGTAAAGTAATATATTGAAACACGGAAAAACCGCTTTCATATTGTTGTAGATACTCAGCTAATGTTAAAAACATTAGTTCACCCTCTTCTTATTATTTTGATGGGTTAATATCCGTTCAACTACTTCTTCCATTGCCGCACTGCGAGAACCTTTTACTAATACAACATTATCTGTTGTTAAATTTTTCTTTAGCGCATTGATCAATTCGTTTTTGGTTTTAAAATAAAATCCATTTTCACCAAACGCATCGATCGTATTCACACTTAACTTTCCTGTCGCATATAACGCTTTTATACCTGCGCCCTTTGCTTTGGCACCTATCTCTCCGTGTAACCTTTCAGCACCCTCACCCAGCTCTGCCATATCACCCAGCACCAGTACCGAGTCACCCGGCATATTTGCCAGCACATCGATAGCAGCCATCACAGAGAGCGGATTCGCATTATAAGTATCATCGATAACCTGGCAGCCGATCACTGACTGCTTGATGGTCAGACGGCCCTGTATATTTTCAAACGCGGAAAGTGATGCTGCGATAGCCTGCAATGACAGACCCAGCGAATAGGTTACTGCCGTCGCTGCCAGTGCATTCATCACATTATGCTTGCCTGGAACTTTGAGGTTGAGCTCAGCTTTTTCGGTACCTGCGATAATCTGGTAGCGGTTATCACCTGTCGATCGCGCGTAGATATCTGCACGCTCATCCTGCATGGAAAAACCGACCGCTTTCATGTCAGCACAGTAATCATTCCAGTAGGACGCGAAGGCATCATCCTGATTGATTACAGCTACACCGCTATCAGATAAGCCGTTGTAGATCTCAGCTTTTGTTTTAGCGATATTTTCCAGCGAACCAAAACCTTCCAGATGCGCAGGACCCGCATTATTCACCAGTGCAACATCAGGTCTGGCGATCTTCGTCAGGTAATCGATCTCACCGACGTGGTTTGCACCCATCTCGATAACGGCAAAATGGTGCTGCTCTGTTAGTTCCAGCAGCGTCATAGGCAGCCCGATATCATTATTCAGGTTACCTTTTGTTGCCAGCACTGCCGATGCACCTGCATGATCAGTCAGGATCTTGCTGCACATCTCTTTTACCGAAGTCTTTCCGTTGCTGCCGGTGATACCGATCAGCTTACTCGCCGTCTGCTTTTGTCCCCAGATCTGACGCCAGTGAGCAGCGAGTCGACCCAGCGCTAAACGCGTATCATCGACCTGCACCTGTGGCACATCCAGTGACAGCGAACTACTCACCAGGGCCGCGACAGCACCAGCAGAGTTTGCCTCGGCAACAAACTGGTGACCGTCAAAACGCTCGCCTTTAAGTGCAACATACAGATCGCCCGTATGGATATCACGCGTATCCTTGGATACGCCAGTCATCATCACATCATCACCATGCAATGTTGCACCCAGTGCCTGCGCTACTTGAGACATCATCATCACGCAGGCTCCTCACTGCCTTCGTCATCAGGCTCTCTGCTAGACAAAAGTTCACGCGCCACTCGCCGGTCATCAAAAGCGATATGTACATCACCGACGATCTGACTTGTCTCATGACCCTTACCCGCCAGCAACACTACATCACCAGATCGCGCGTTGGTAATAGCGATATCGATCGCCTGACGCCGATCGATCACGGCCTCAACATTGTCGACTGATGAAAAACCAGCCATCACTTCATCGATGATAGCCTGCGGATCTTCATGACGAGGATTATCTGTAGTAACAATAATTCTATCGGTATATTTTTCTGCAACCTTTGCCATCAATGGTCGCTTACTGCGGTCACGATCACCGCCACAACCAAAGACACACCACAGATTACCTTCGAAATGCTCGCGCATCGACTGGCAGACAGCAGACAGACCCTGCTCGGTGTGCGCGTAATCCACCACCACGGTAGGCTTATTCTGTTCAGTGATGATCTCTACACGCCCGTCGACAGAGCGAACATCAGACAAACTGCTAACTGCGTGTTCGAGAGAGAACTGACTGACAAGCAGAGTTGACAATACCGCCAGTGCATTAGAAACATTAAATCTGCCCAGTAACGGGATATCAAAACAGGCCTCACCCTTAGGCGTAGAAACTGAAAGATGGTAACCACGCTCGAATGGTTTTATCGCCTGAGCATTGACGAAATAATCCGCGATATCTTTATAAGCTGAGACATCTTTTTCTAAACTATATCCCCAGACGCAGACATGATCACGCACTTCTTCTGCAAGCTTGCGGCCAAATTCGTCATCGAGATTAATGACTGCAGCACCCAGGCCGGGCGTATAAAACAGACGTTTTTTTGCAGCCGCATAGTTATCCAGCGTGCCATGATAGTCCAGATGATCAGCCCCCATGTTACTGAGCACTGCTGTCGTAAATGCCACACCATTTACACGTCCCTGATCCAGACCGTGCGATGACACTTCCATCACGACATGCCTGGCACCAGCCTGCTGTATCTCAGCCAGCGTCTTCTGAACCAGCAACGCATCCACCGTGGTCAGACCTGTCGGATGAAGATCATTGATAAAACCGTTACCTAGAGTACCCAGAACACCACAGTGCACATCATAAGCATCCAGGCACTGCGCCAGGAAATGTGCGATAGAGGTTTTTCCGTCAGTACCGGTAACGCCGATAGTATTCATAGACAGCGAAGGCTGCTCATAATAACGTGAGGCGATTGCCCCGACCTTGTCCTTCAGGTCATCGCAATGCAGACATAAAACCTTGTTCGAAATCGAATCGAGTATCTCGCTACGATTTTCCAGGTCACCATCCCACAATACGACCGTTACCCCTTTCGCTACTGCATCCTGCGCATACAACAAACCATGCGTGTTATAACCCTGGTGCGCTATAAAGAGGTTACCGCTGCGTGCTTTTCGATTGTCCTGCACCAGGGCATTTACCGTAATGCCATGGCATTGCTCTACCAGTGCATCGTCGATAAAACCTTCGAGCAAAAAATCCAGCGCTACTTCATTCTGCTTCATAATTAAGCCTTACCGCCCCGAGACCCTGTATCCGAGGTCTTCACATCAGCATTCATTAACTGTTTTTTAGAGATTCTATCTGGCGCGATATCCAAAAGGCGCATCGCGCCCGACATCACCTTGCCAAATACCGGTGCCGCAACCTGGCCGCCAAAATGCTCACCATTTCTTGGCTCATCTATCATCACCACCATGACCAGCTCAGGTTTATCGGCTGGCACCATGCCCGAAAAGATAGAGAG
>DAOVJH010000418.1 GCA_030673345.1 Pseudomonadota bacterium | reverse complement strand
CACGACATGGTCATGTTAATAGTATGTACACCCTGATCATTGGTAACAGTCAGGTTCCTGTAGGTGAACGTAAAATTAGAGCTTTGATCATTGATATCATCATAATGAACTATAACTGTGCCATTGATCGTTGTCGTTGGCACTACATTGAGGAGTACGCAATTACTAAATGTGATTGTAAAGTCGAGCGGTCCTGTTGTTTGCTGACTGGGGTCTGTTGCCGAAGCTGTTCCAGATGAACATATGCCGGCAGAAACGTCGATACCAGCGGGCAGGTTTAAAGCATTCGCTGCTGCGATAACAGCATTGTTTATTTCGGTCATATCGACAGATGCCGTATTGTTTGTCATGGCGATGCCACCAGGCAGACCAGTCGATGCATCAGCGACCTGAATGGATTCACCGGCGGCTTTTCCCAGTGTTTCAACATTCGTATCGTCGATTGCCGCAGGGCTGGTATTGCCGCTGTATGTGACGCCAGCGGTATCACCACCACCATCGTCGCTGCTACAAGCAGTAACAAGAACGATTGCAGCGGCTAAAAGTAAATGAGGTGTTTTTCGAAATAAGTCATTCATCGTGAATCTCCATAAAGTGTGTATCTGGTAAGAATGAGGACAGAAGCTATGACTATAGTATATTTAGGTGTGGGTTGTGAAAATGTGCAAATAATCAAAAGATGTCCTTATCGATAAGGGTGTACTGCATTTTTCTCGGCTAAGAAAGGTGTTCTTAGCCTGCGTAATGTCTTGCAATAACAAGGGCTTCCACGTATGATTCCGCCCTCTTTAGGCGCGTAGCTCAGTTGGGTGAGCGGCGGGCAAGGAGCCGTGAACGCCAGACAGGAGTCTGGCCGGCAGAGGTTCGAATTTAGCGTAGGCAGGACGCCGGAGCGTTACCGAACCAAGAAGATTTATACCCAATATCTAGGCGCGTAGCTCAGTTGGTTAGAGCGCTTCCTTGACATGGAAGAGGTCGGTGGTTCGAATCCACTCGTGCCTACCATTTTTACCGGTTGGTATGAGTGGGTGAGAACCACTGTTGGTTCGACTAAATTGCCGGGAGCAATTTAGAACGCCTGTTTTTGAGGCGGCCCGAAGGGTGGAGGGCAGGAGCCCGGAGTAATCCACTCGTGCCTACCAGATTTCAAAATCGCGGTTTACAAACTGCTCCTACGATTAAGTGCCTGTTTGTAGGAGCCGATTGTAATCTGTGAACAACACGCAAAACAATAAACAAGCGGTCTCTCGTAATGATCGCCACTGGAGGAAACATGCCACAGAATGCCCCTGTTATTACTTTACCTGATGGAAGCCAACGTTCTTTTGAGGCGCCATTGACGGTCATGGATGTTGCCAGTGATATCGGCCCGGGTCTCGCAAAAGCAACACTTGCAGGTCGGGTTAACGGTGAACTGGTCGATGCTTCTTGCCTGATCAGTGATGATTCAGAGCTGGCCATCATTACCTCGAAAAATGAAGAAGCACTGGAGTTGATGCGCCATGATGCTGCGCATGTGATGGCTCAAGCCGTGCAGGAATTGTTCCCCGGTACACAGGTAACCATCGGCCCAGCGATCGAAAACGGTTTTTATTACGACTTTGCGCGAGATAAGCCGTTTACTGATGAGGATCTGAAAGTCATCGAAGATCGCATGCGTGAAATTGTTAAACGCGATCTGCCGATAGTACGCGAAGTTATCGATAAGGAAGAAGCAGTAAATATTTTCACCGATATCGGTGAAAAATATAAAGTCGAGATTATCAAAGACATTATTCCTGAAGGTGAAGAAGTTTCTATCTACCGCCAGGGAGACTGGTTCGATGTCTGCCGTGGCCCGCATATGCCGAGTACCGGCAAACTGGGCAAGGGTTTCAAGTTGATGAAAGTTGCTGGCGCCTACTGGCGCGGTGATTCAGATAACGAAATGCTGACCCGTGTTTACGGCACCGCATGGCCGGACAAGAAGCAGTTGAATGCTTATCTGCATCAACTGGAAGAAGCAGAAAAACGCGATCATCGAAAACTGGCTAAAAAACTGGACTTCTTTCATATGCAGGAAGAAGCACCGGGTATGGTGTTCTGGCATGAAAAAGGCTGGTCGATT
>DAOVJH010000204.1 GCA_030673345.1 Pseudomonadota bacterium | reverse complement strand
TTTCGCCGCACAAAAAAAGCACCCATGGCCTTGATCAGCATCTGCAGCGGCCAGATCCTCGCCCACTCACCTACCGCATAAGACAGCGTGGTTTTTTCAGCAACAAGGAATGACACCAGCACATAATCCATATTACTGCGATGGTTCATCACGAATACGACGCTGGAATTTGAATCTATCTGACTTATCTTATCGTTATCAAAAAAATCGACCCGCACTCTATAGATAAGCCGGGCCAGTTTTTTTGCCAGCCAGTAACCAATTCGGAAATAGATATAAGCATTGAACGCAGGTACGATTTCAGCGGCATATTTGCGTGCTTTTTCCTGCGCGATGGCATGCGGCATCTTATGCTCTTCTGCATACAGCTTGATGGCATCGATAACTTTTTCATCAAAAACAAGCTGATCGATTATCGCCTGGCGGCGGGTGAACTGGATCGGCCGAATCTCGATATCGAGACGGGTATTTATCTCGTCGATAACACGGTTAACCCTGCGCTTGAGATACCAGCGCATACCCGGTAGCAATATCCGGTCCAGCACCATGACCGCCGCGAATACGAGCAGAACGATAAATAACCAATATGGCAGAGCAATTGTTTCCATGACACTCAGGTTTTGTCCAGATGCACATATATTACACAATCACCTGCAAGAATTGCTAAGATTCACCCACTTTTAAAAGAATTAACTACAGGTATAAAAATGAATAAGTTTGATGTCTATGGTCTGGGCAATGCACTGGTCGATATGGAGTTTGAAATTCACGATCAGTTTCTGCAGGACAACAATATCGACAAGGGCGTGATGACACTGGTTGATGAAAACCAGCAGCATGAACTAATCGAACAGCTAGACACATTCGAAGGCAATAAGGCCAGTGGCGGATCAGCCGCTAATACATTGATCGCGGTCAGTTCGATGGGCGGCTCATCATATTACTCCTGCAAGGTCGCCGATGATGACCTTGGCCATTTTTATCTCGATGATCTCAAGTCAGCCAATGTCGACTGTAATATGGACGGCAAACACAAGGGCGGCATCACCGGAAAATGCCTGGTCATGGTCACACCGGATGCAGAGCGAACCATGCATACATTCCTCGGCGTTTCCTCTGAACTATCACCTTATGAAGTCAGCGAAGAGGCTATAAAAAATTCCAGCTTCTGTTACCTGGAAGGTTATCTCACTACTTCTGAAAGCGGCAAAGCCGCCAACATCGAAGCACGAAGAATAGCAGAAGCGAACAACATTAAAACAGCACTGACTTTTTCCGACCCTTTTGTCGTCGAACATTTTCGTGACGGCTTCACAGAGACTATCGGTGACGGTATCGACCTGCTTTTCTGTAACGAAGCAGAAGCGCTCAGTTACACACAGAAAGATTCCGTAGAAGAAGCGGCAGAAGTGATTAAAACATTTTCAAAAACTTTTGCCATTACCCTGGGCGCTAAAGGCGCAGCGGTCTATGACGGCTCAGACCTGATCAATATCGATGCTAACCCGATACAGGCAGTAGACAGCAATGGCGCCGGGGATCTGTTCGCCGGGGCATTCATGTATGGCCTGACGCATGGCAGATCATATGAGGAATCCGGCATACTGGCCAGTAAGGCATCATCGATAATCGTCAGCCAGTTCGGTCCTCGACTCAGACTGGAACAATATCAGTCATTAAGTTAACAGCCACTCATTGAAAGCAGTCCGCAGATAAACGCTATATTCGTTTGTTCGCGGACTGCTTTTTTAATCCAGCTTTAAACTGATATTTTTACAGACATGATTTGCAAACCCTGAACCGGCAGATGCATAAACATTAAACACCACATCTACACCCGCAGCTTTCAACCGCCACACGTAATCATCGTGTTTTACTGTCGCCGCTAGTGTGGCCTTATACTTATTGCGCTTAATCATATTGACAGCAGCCAGCGCTTCTTTTTCATTTGGCATATCAAGCAAGATTAGTTTTACAGAACCGGGCCTCAAACGTTCCCAAAAATCATAGTCAGTCGCATCCCCAAGAATAACTTTTCTGCTTTCTTCTATATTCCTGCTTACAACCATCTGGTCATAATCGATACCCAGCAAACTCTCACCATACTGTTCCACCAACGTATCGTACACACCTGTCCCTACACGCCCCATTCCAAATATCAGGACCTGCGCATCTTTAACATCGATGGGTTTATCATCCGGCAACCGCTCGATACTCTCAAACTTATACAGATAGTTTTCAAGCCCTGCATACAAACTATGCGCCCTGGCATTAGCAAGTGAAGACATGGTGAACGTTATCGAGAGAGCAAGTGCGATGATCACCAGCCATTCACCGCTCATCCAGCCATTGGTCACGCCGATAAAACTAACGATGAGCCCAAATTCACTATAGTTTGATAACGATAAACTGGCCAGGAAACTTGTGCGCACACGTAACCTGAATCGCGTAAACAACCTGAAAAATAGATATGATTTACCCAGCATCAGAACGGCAAGAACAATTGCGGTAACGGCAGCCATTACTGATGGCACACCATTGAAACCGACACCAAGGAAAAAAGCGACCAGGAATATCTCTTTAAAAGCCAAAAGCGATTTCGCCAGCTCCTCAGATTTATCATCGCCCGACAGCAGAACACCTAGAAGTAATGCACCAAGATCGGCTTTAACACCTGCAAAATCAAACAACGCTGCACCACCAAACGCTAACAACATGCCAGTTAAAATAAGCAGCTCACCATGCCCTACCCGCTTCAATAACTTTATCAGCAACGGCCTTAATGGTATCAGCAAAAACAACAACAATGCCCAATAGGAAGGAACTTTACCTGATGCCGCCGTTAAAAATATAACCGCCAGGAGGTCCTGCATGATCAAAACACCAATAGCAATCTTTCCATGCAATGACGATATTTCACCCTTTTCATCTAAAGTTTTAACTGCGAACACGGTACTGGAAAAACTTAAAGCAAACGCGATCAGGGCTGATTCAAACACAGAAAGCCCTGCAAACACCTGCATTGCACTAAAACTCATCGCAAATATAAAAGCCCCAAAAACCACGGATGTAATTAACATATGAATCACAGATACCGCCCAGATCTCAGCACGCAACAAATCTTTTATATTCAGTTTTAATCCGATACTGAACAGTAATATGGTGACGCCGATTTCCGCGACCGCATTTAGCGCTTCACCGCCCTGCATCCCCATAGCACTCAACACAAAACCAGCGATAAGATAACCGACCATTGGCGGCAACGAGATGTATGTCACCATCAATCCAAAAATCAGGGCGAACAATATCCAGGTGATGTCTGAAAAATGTGCAGCGATCAATGTCAGTTCCATAATATCTATCCACAAAAAAAACTAATTTAATTCCGCAGGACTCCGGAAACCTTCTAACAAAAGTCTTGCTATACTCAATGCATGCCACGTCTAAAACCATTTACTGGTTCACCTGTTATCAACAGGCTGATAAAAATAATCACATTATTAGTGTGCAGTGGTTTTATTGCGATTAACGCCGATACCTATAATAACAATCCCGAGGCAAAACAGACAAACTCTAAACGTATCGAAGTCTATTCATTAAGTCAAAATTACTGGGACACACAGTATGGTGACACCCTGGGTGAAATCGTACTGCATCTGCTGCCGAATAACCCAGCCAAACACGAAGCATTAAAAAAAGACATCGTACACTTAAACCCGCACGCATTTACCAGCGGCAACGCGGAGATGCTGCTGGCCAACAAACGCCTCTGGCTGCCGGGTTACATGAAACAGGCAGACTCTATAGCGGACCCGTCAACGACCACCGTTGAAACTTATTCATGGGGAAATATCAAACGCCAGAAAAAACAATAAGCCATATCTGAATTCGTTTTCCGAAACTGAGCCAAAGAAGACATAAGTGTTCAATATTCCCCCTCTCCCTCTGGGAGAGGGCTGGGGTGAGGGCGTCGCTGAAAACACCCTCATCCTAACCTTCTCCCAGGGGGAGAAGGGACTTAAAGCCAGTGTCCGCCAATGGCC
>DAOVJH010000060.1 GCA_030673345.1 Pseudomonadota bacterium | reverse complement strand
CTGAAGATTCACACCATCGGTATCGGTAACCGCGGTTCGAGAGAACTCGACGAAAGCACTCTGCGTCAGGTCGCAAAGCTTACCGGCGGGCAATATTTTCGCGCATACAATACCAGTGACCTTGTAGATATCTATACCCTGCTCGACGAACTCGAACCCGTCGAAAAAGATGTAAAAAGTTATCGCCCGATAAAAGCACTATTCTACGTCCCATTAACGGCCAGCTTTATTTTTGCCGGCCTGCTCACCCTGTTTTTATATGTACCGCGGCTTAACTTCCGCACTCGCGATCGCACAGGCCATCCAGAGAGCAGGCAGATACCATGAACGACCTGATGAACCTGTCATGGCCTGACGTGACCAATGAAGCCTTGATCATATCGGACAACCTGCATTTTATCCGGGCTGACTGGTTTTATGCCTTCATACCGCTGATACTGTTTTTAATCTTTTCATACCGGACCACGCTGAATGATAAGAACTGGCTAAACGTCATCGACCAGCAGCTGTTGCCTTATGTCTTGAGCCGGTCAGGCAATAAACAGCGGCGCTACCCGTTACTGCTGATCTTCATCGCCGGCAGCCTCTGCATCACCGCACTCGCCGGACCGGTCTATAAAAAATTACCACAACCGGTCTACCGTGAGCAGTCTTCACTCATAGTGCTGCTCGATCTGTCACAGTCGATGAATGCGACCGACATCAAAGCTTCACGTCTATCACGTGCCAAACTCGAACTGCTCGACCTGTTAAAAACCAGGAAGACAGGTCAGACTGCACTCATCGTATATGCGGCAGATGCCTTTGTTGTCACACCGCTGACTGATGACAATGCCACCATCGCCAACCTGACCCCATCCCTGGAAACAGACATGATGCCGGCGCAGGGCAGCAACCTGTCTAACGCGCTTGCCAAAACATTTTCATTGTTCACCCAGGCGGGCATCATCAATGGTGACATCCTGGTCATCACCGATGACATACACGAACGCGACAAAAGCGCCATCAAAAAAGTATTTTCACAGGGTCACCGCCTGTCGATCTTTGGCATAGGTACGACTGACGGTTCGCCGGTGCCGCTTGCCGATGGCGGCTTCTTACAGAACAGCGCTGGCGCCATCGTCATACCCCGACTGCAACCCTCGAAGTTGCAGTCTTATGCACTGAGCGGTGGCGGTTTATACGCCTCACTGCAGGCTGGTGACGATGATATAGAGAAATTTGCCCGCCTGTTTCAATCCTCAGATGTCGCTAAAGATGTCGAAAATAAAAATTCGAATGCAGACATATGGCAGGAAGAAGGCCACTGGCTGCTGCTACCCCTGCTGCTGTTTGCGGCACTATGGGCTAGAAAAGGATGGCTGGCCGCACTGTTGCTTTTCGTATTATCACCTGTTGGCCCGATGCCACAGCCCGTTCATGCAGAACCCGTGGGCAACGAGGACACGGCCTCTCACTATATAGACACTAAAAACTTATGGCGCAGTGTCGACCAGAAAGCAATGCGAGCATTCGACAGCGGCGACAATGAAAAAGCCGCAAAGCATTTCACCCGCCCCGACTGGAAAGCCAGCGCCCAATATCGCAATGGTGATTATGAAGCCGCTGCAGAAACCCTGAAGAACGCCAGCAGCAGTGACGGCTTGTATAACAGGGGCAATGCACTGGCGAAACAGGGAAAGCTTGAAGATGCCATCAAAGCCTATGACCGTGCACTTGAACTTGATAGCAATAATGATGACGCCAGCTACAACCGCGAACAGGTAAAACAGGCTTTAGACGAACAACAACAAGATAAGCAGCAGGACGAACAGCAAGATAATAAGGAACAGGGTGATCAGTCACAGGAATCACAACAACAGGACTCCGAGCAACAAGATAAAGATAAACAGAAGAATCAACAACAGGATTCTCAACAGTCTGATGAGCAACAGTCCGAACCATCAGATAATAAAAAACAGGATGACCAGGAACAACAATCTGCATCAGAAAGTGACAAGAAAGAACAGCAGCAGATGGAACAGGAGCAGCTAAAGCAGCGTGACGCAAAAGCAGAAGCCGAACAGAAAAAAAAGGAAGAGCAGCAGTACCAGCAGGATCAAAAAGAAAAACCAGATGAAAACGAGCAACAGGGAGAACAGCAAGACCCTGATACCGCAGACAAAGAGGTCGAACATAAAGACTCCGAAGAAAAACCGATGGACATCGAAGTCAACCCGATGGAAGCTTCGATCACTGAACAGGAAAAAGCCACCGAACAATGGCTGAAACGAATTCCTGATGATCCAGGCGGTCTACTCAGGCGCAAGTTTCATTACCAGTACAAACAGATTCCAAACCAGACAGACACTGAAGAACCATGGTAGAAAAGAACTCAACGATGAACACCATCATACGATCGGCAATACAAGTCCTGTTGGTCTTCTGCGCACTAACCAGTACGGTATTACCGGCGGCCAACATCACTGTAACGACCAGCCGCAATCCAGTGGCACTGGATGATTCTTTTCACCTGATCTATGAAGCAGACAGCAGTGTCGATGATGACCCGGACTTCTCACCTATCTATAAAAACTTTGACGTCTTAAACAGCAGCCAGAGCACGAACATGCGCTCAATAAATGGCAGCTGGAGCATGAAAAAAACCTGGGATCTTGCGGTGATAGCAAAAGATGTCGGCATGTTTACGATCCCGCCCATCGCCTTTGGCAACGACATCAGTCCTGCCATACGGATAACCATCAGCAATAGCACTTCACCGAACAGTTCATCACCGACTGCTAAGTCGACAATACCCGCAAAAATTTTCCTGGAAAGCAGCGTCGATAAAAAAACCGGCTGGGTGCAATCACAGTTTATCTACACGGTCAGGTTATTACGTACCGTCGGCATCGCCAATGCGACCATGACAGACCCGGAAACCAGTGACCCTGATGCGATCATACACAAGATCAGTGAAGACAATTATCAGACCACACGTAACGGTATCCGCTATGACGTGTTCGAAAGACGATACGCCATCTTCCCGCAGAAGAGCGGCCAGTTAAAAATCAACCCGATAACGTTTCAAGGCCGTGTTAATGCATCGCAGCCAAGAACCATCTTCGACCAGTTTCGCATGAGCGGCCAGTTAAAACGATTACGCAGCAAACCCATCGAAACCACGGTAAAAGCAGCACCCGATTCGATCAACCTGCAGGACTGGCTGCCCGCCAGCGAGCTGCAGCTGATCGAAGAATGGTCCGATGATATTCAGACGATAAAAACCGGCGATCCAGTCACCCGCACCATCACCATAGCAGCCAAAGGGTTGACCGCAGTACAGCTGCCGGATCTTGGCTTTGAAGACATCGATGGTATTAAGCAATACCCGGACAAACCAGTAACCGAAGACAGACAGGAAACATCGGGCATCACCGGCATCAAACAGATAAAAATCGCACTGATCCCGACGGCCGCAGGCAGTTACACACTGCCAGAAATAAAATTACAATGGTGGAACACCCGGACCAATAAAAAAGAAACCGCGATCATCCCTGAGAAGGTGATAACCGCTGTCGGCACTGCCAGCACAAATAATATTATCACCACACCTGAGCCGGCCGTAAAACCGGTGTCACAGGCGCAGCAGCCAGTGGTTACCGACGCGACAAAGACACCCACTACAGAGATCGATGCCTACTGGAAATGGCTGACTTTTGCTTTTGCTGTGGCCTGGCTGTTAACACTTATCCTGCTCATCAAGAAACCAGAAACAAAAGACAAAAAAAGCGAGGACAACAATAAGGTTTCATCCGAGTCCATCAGGTCAGCCGCCGCCGCGGTCGAAAAACATGCGGCGCACGATGATGCCGAAAACACCCGCACCGCCCTGATAGCATGGGCAAAAGCCGCTTATGAAAATGAACACATAAATAACCTGTCGCAGGTAACTGAACATTGTTCAGACACGCTCGCTCAGGTTATACGCAAGCTAAATCAATCACTGTACAGCCAGGAACACCGAACCTGGAGCGGCAAAGCGCTGCTATTGGCCTTTAAAGATGAACGATCATATACAGGTGCTAAAAAAAACCAGGCCCGTTCGGCCTTAAAACCACTCTATAACAGCTAAATACTGACAGTACACACGCCACCACCATTCAAAAATTATTTATATTAAGCTGCGCACTAAGAACCATAACCAATTGGCAATGACTGTATGCTGATCAATGGCGTGAATAATCTCACCAACCGCACGTCTTATTGAATCATTTGGGACTTTGTCTTTATCAGATTAACAGTTATACTTTTGAACAAAAGCGAAGGACTTGCATTTAACCAACCCTATCTACACAGGTAATACTATGTCATTTGAATCATTCGCAGAAAGCCTCTCTTTCTTTTTATGGTCAACATTTATCATCTCGGTAATCCTTGGCGTCATCGTCAATAAAACAAATTTCTGCACCATGGGCGCTGTTTCCGACATGGTCAACATGGGGGATTACAGCAGATTTAGAGCCTGGCTACTCGCGATCGCAGTCGCTATGATCGGCGTCAGTATTTTTGAATACCTGGAACTGGTCAACGTAAACGAAACATTTCCCGGCTATCGCGGCTCGCAGCTCATCTACGTAGAAAATATACTCGGCGGTATCCTGTTTGGCATCGGTATGACTTTTGCCAGCGGCTGTGGCAACAAAACGCTGATACGCATCGGCGGCGGCAATATAAAATCAATCCTGGTCTTCATCGTTATTGCTCTCATCGCTTACTATATGACCAACCCGTTCCCTGATAGCGATAAAACTTTATACAGTGTCCTGTTTTATGACTGGGTTAATCCACTGGCGATCACATTGGACGGCAATCAGGATATAGGCGCATTGATCAGCAGCGACAATACAAAAACCATGCGATTAATAGCCGGTCTTCTCGTCGCAGCAGGCATGCTGTTTTATATATTTAAAGCTGCCGATTTCAGAAGCAGTAAAGATAACATCCTGGCGGGAGTGGTAATCGGATTGATCATCCTCACTGCCTGGTACACCAGCAGCAACATAGGTATCACTGCTGACGACACGCACTATTCACTATCGGATTACTACGCAGAGTGGGACATGCTGGCAGAAGATGACGAAGGTAGACCAGCAACCGGACGCGCACTCAACTCACAGTCATTTACTTTTATTAACCCCATCGGACAGACCTACGGTTACATCAAGGACGGCCTCGACTCTGCACTGTTAACATTTGGTCTGATCTCGGTGTTCGGTGTAATCCTGGGTTCTCTATTATGGTCACTCATCAGCCGCTCATTCCGCATCGAGTGGTTCTTTGACTTAAAAGATTTCCTCAATCATTTCTTCGGTGCAATATTGATGGGATTTGGCGGCGTACTGGCACTGGGCTGTACCGTAGGACAAGGCATCACCGGCATGTCGACACTGGCACTGGGGTCGATATTAACCTTTATCTCGATTATCTTTGGCAGCGCCCTGACCATGAAGATACAGTACTACAAAATGGTCTATGAAGATGAAGCCAGTTTTGGAAAAGCTTTTATTACTGCTCTGGTCGATATGAAATTGCTGCCCGCATCATTACGTAAACTGGATGCCGTCTAGAGCAGAACAAGCAAAACCCGCCCAGTGGTTTGTGTATGTTCTGCGCTGTGCGGATAACAGCCTGTATACCGGCGTGGCGCTGGATGTACACAAGCGCTTAGATGAGCATAATGGCATCACTAAAAATGGCGCCAAATACACCCATGCAAGAAGACCCGTCGAACTGGTCTACCAGGAAGCAGCAGACTCACGCTCAGATGCTTGCAAACGGGAGTACGTGATTAGAAATCTGAGAAAATCACAGAAGGAAAATTTGATAAAAATCAAATATTAACGGGGCAATCAGGTATATAAGGTAAATAAGATAAACAACAAACCTTTTATTGATGTGCATCAAGTAAAAATAACCAACCAATATTATTATATACGCGTCGTAGGTTTTCATAGTTCCTACGGCGATGCCTCCGCATTGCCTCTCTCTCCTGGAGGCGTGCACGCGGCGTGAGCTGGTTACTCACGCCGTTTTTTATTTCCCGTGAATATTTTCTGTCCTTTCTACGTCTAACACGATACTGTACCTTTATTGTCCGCATAATATGTGGCTGGTATGTCCAATCGTATGTCTGGAGAAAACACATGCTAAAACCGCTGCTTTTCCTTGTAATCTCAATACCCTTTCTTTTTAGTTCACAGATATCGGCCAGCCCTTCTGATAACGCTCTCTGGGGTGGTTCTAAAGTCACGCCAACAGAATATAAACCACAAAAAGTGGTCTACGACGTTCATGTCAAAACTGTTGAAGCCGTCGAAAGCGTATTAGACCGTGCCAGCTACCTGAGCACCATTACCGGTGCCGATCCATTTGACCAGTCTATCGTGCTGGTTTTACATGGCAAAGAACTGAGCTTTTTTGCTATCGATAATTACAAAAAATATGAAGAACTGATGAAACGCGCACAAAGCCTGGTAGAAAGCGAAGCACTAACTATCAGGATGTGTAAAATTGCAGCTCAAAGTCAGGGATATTCCCCTGAAGATATTCACGGTTTTATCGAGATGATACCGATGGGTGACGCTGAGATCATCCGGCTACAATACGAGGAAGGCCATGCTTACATGCAATAAATTTTTAACGTTTGCTATTCTTGTCTTATCCAGCCAGGCACTTATCGCCGGCTCAAAATATGCGCCATCCTCGGTCAAGATGGAAGTTAAAAAAGTCTCTGAGCATGTTTATTATGTAGAGGGCATACCCGGCATCGCCACTGATAATGAAGGTTTCATATCCAACGCTGGTTTTGTTGTCACCAGCGACGGCGTGGTCATATTCGATTCTTTAGGCACACCATCCCTGGCACATAAGCTGGTTCAAAAAATTAAAAAAGTCACGGACCAGCCGATAAAAAAAGTCATCGTCAGCCATTTTCATGCAGACCACATCTACGGGTTACAGGTATTTGAAGCGCTTGGCGCAGAGATCATCGCCCCCTACGGCGCACAAAAATATATACAGTCGGAAGCTGCTGCCAGCCGATTAGAAGAACGCCAGTTTTCACTCGACCCCTGGGTGAATGAAGACACACATCTTGTCCTGCCTGATAAGACCGTTGAAAAGTCATACAGCTTCACTCAGGGCGATATCAGCTTCACCATTAATTTCATGGGTAAGGCACATTCTGACGGTGATCTCACCATGCTGGTCGAACCTGATAAGGTTCTATTCTCAGGTGATATCATCTTCCAGGGACGTATCCCTTTTGTCGGCAGTGCCGACTCTAAAAAATGGCTGGAAACATTAACCAAACTTGAGACCGGCGGCCTGACCGCTCTCGTTCCCGGACATGGACCTGCCTCTACAGATCCCAAAAACACCATCTCATTAACAAGACGCTACCTGGCACACCTGCGAAAAGTGATGGGCACTGGCATCGAGGATCTAACGCCTTTTGATGAGGTTTACGCTGAAGCCGACTGG